>NZ_DAORSQ010000018.1:0-30057 GCF_035443605.1 Actinotalea sp.
CGGGCGCTCGCGTCCGGCCTGGTGTCCATTCAGACGATCCTCCCAAGCGCAGACAGTGAGCATTCCTTCACATACACCGTCGGAGATGGCGTCACGCCCGTGCTTCGGCTTGACGGCGGTGTGGACTTGGTTGCAGCAGTCGATGGCGTCCCAACCGTCATCGGTGAGATCAGGCCGCCGTGGGCAGTTGACGCGAATGGTGCGGCGGTGTCGACTTCCTATCGCGTCTCAGGTGCCGACGTTACCCAGGCCGTTACCCCGACGGCGAACACGGTTTATCCGGTCGTCGCCGATCCGACGTACGGACACACGTACGGACTGCCGACCATCTACCTCACTCGGGCGGAGACCCGCAAGGCCGGTGGTGATGCTGGGACGATCTATACGATTTGCGCCGCGGCCGGTCTGTGGAACGCGTACGTTGGCTTCATGTGCGCGGCGAACACACAGATCATCAACTCTCGTGCCAAGACCGCGGCGAACCAGAACAAGTGTCTCAAGATCATTGTTGGGCCGGGTGTCGTGACGACCGCGTCATTCACTGCGAATTGCGTCTAGGTTGACAGGCGGTTCCTTTTCTGGCGGGTGGCTGCAGTATTGGCGCTCTTCAGCCTCCCGTTGGCCTCACCGTTAGGGTTGTCGACATGTCCCCTGTGATCATCTTCATCATGTCCGCCTTGCTGGGCTTCGCACTGGGCGGCGGCGTAGCCTTCGCGCGACGGGCCATGGGTCGGATCTGGTCCTCGATCTTCGGTGGTGCCACGGTTGCAGGACTTGTCGCGTGCGTGGCCATGTCCGAGAATGGAAGCGGCGTCGGTCCGGCGGCTTTCGGCCTGGCCTGGCTCGCGGGTCTGCTGACAGCAGCCAAGGCTCTCGACGTCAGGATGCCCGCTCAGCCCGCGCTGGTCTCCGGTGCGAGCGAGTCTCCCATCTGAAGATCTCGATCCGTACCTGCCTGCACCGGACTGCCTTGGCGGCGGGTGCGAGCCATGCCTCCGCGCGCGTCACGGGGCGGAGTGTTCGCTGCTCGCAAGGTCCGATGACGTGTGGACCGCCGCCCTTGTGGGGGCCAGCGCTTCGCTCGAGGCGGGTGACGCGTGCCATGGCGCGCCGGTGTCGGCAAGGACAACACTCAGCCGTCGCGCGATCCGCGCTTGTGCGTCGTCAGCAGCGTGCTGGTAGTGCAGCGACGCCCGAGGCGTGGAGTGGCCGGCGCGCTGCATGAGCTCGGGCAGCGTGGCGCCGGTCAGCGCGACGAGGGTCATCGCGGAGTGGCGCAGGTCGTGCCAGGTGAGGTCATCGCGGCCGATCGCGGTGCGAGCCCGGCCGAACATCGTCGTCCGGCTCCCGCTGCCCAGGGGCCGGCCGGAACTGGTGCCGAAGACCAGCGCGGTGGGCTGCTCGGGCGTGAACCGGGCCATGTGCTCGATGAGCGCCTCGACGGCCGCTGTCGGGAGCGTGACGGTGCGGAGCGCGGCCCGGGACTTGGTGCCGGCGTAGCGCCCACCCCCGGTGCCCGGCCGGGCCAAGGAGCGCTCGACGCGAACCGTGCCGGCCGCGAGATCGACGTTTCGGCGTTGCAGCGCGAACAGCTCGCCCGCCCGCAGCCCGCTGAGCACTGAGACCACCACCGCAGCGCGGTAGCGCTCGGGCATCGCGTCGACCAGCGGCCAGAGCTCCTCCGGGCCGAGGACCCTGCGCTCGGTCCGGTGCCGGGAGTCGCGCTGGCCCGCGCCCTTGACGGCGCACGGATTGGCCGGGATGAGCCCGTCGGAGACCGCCTGGGCCAGGCCGGTGTGCAGCAGGCGGTAGGCCTGAGCGGCCTCGGTGTGCCCGAGGTTGCTGCGGTCCGCCCGGGGATCGGAGACCGCGCCCTCGGTCGCCACGAGCCAGGCTTCGCGCAGATCGCCCGGGATGCGCCCGGTAGACGCGACCGGCCGGCCCTCCGTCGCGGCCCACGCGCGGATCGCGGCGTTCACCTTCCGGGGGCTGGACGCCGCCCGGCGCCACCGCTCGGCCGCGCGCCGGCCCGCCTCGGCCAGCACGGCCGCGTCCCACTCGCGCACATCGGCCGGCGTCAGCGACGCGAGCGTCTGCGCACCGAGCCGCACGGTCCGCGGCCGCGTGCCACCCAAGGGGAGCTCGGCGTCGATCCACCGCTCGAGCAGCGTCGCGTACAGCGAGCGCGTGCTGGGCGCCAGGTCGCCCCGCGTCGCGATCCACCCGCGGAACCACTCCCCGACCGGCTGGTCGCCCAGCCGCGGGTCGTGCCACACGCCGCGGGCCATCCGGGAGACCTCGTGGGCCAGTCCCTTGTCGGCCTCGACCTTCGTGGGGTAGGTCCCAAGGGTCCGCATCGCGCCGTCCGGCCCGGTGTAGCGGGCCTGCCAGCGGCCGGAGGGGAGCTTGCGCACGGCGCCGGAGGCGCGGCGGTGGCGTCGGGTGGTCATGGCCGAGACCTCTTCCTTATGGCACGTTATGGCACGAGCCGACCAGAACAAGGGTCTCAGGGAGGTCCGACAGGGCCGCGATATCGCCCTGACCTGCGGAAATACTGGAGCGGGTGACGGGAATCGAACCCGCGCTATCAGCTTGGGAAGCTGAAGTTCTGCCACTGAACTACACCCGCGCGCGTCCGTCGCCGAACGTGCGGCACCGATCATACCCGGACCGCGGCGGGTGCCGTCGCGACACCGACGGCCACGCGACGAACACGGTTGTCCACAACTTGTCTCCACAGGCATGTGCCCCATTCCCCCGCGTGCGCGGCGCAACCTGTGGACAGGGCTGTGGACGAAAATCGGACAAACACCTCACCCGCCTCGGGCCTTGCGGTCTGCCGTCAGGCTGGGCTACAACGGCAGGCAACGGCGGTGCTGCCGACGTGCGGGGCGGGGTGACCCGGACCCGCACGGGCGGCGGACGTCGGGCTGACCGGAGAACGACGGGCGACCGGACGGGGAGACCCCGACGGCTGCGGATGGCGCCGCAGATGTCCGAACGGTCCGGAAGGCGGATCGTCATCGGGCGAGCCGGAGCGGGAGACCGCGCCCGGCCGCCGGGCGCAGCGCCAGAGCGGAGCGGTCGAGGCCCACGGGCCAGGCTCTCGACGGTCGTGCGGGGCCCCTCGGACGCTTACTCCGGGGGGCCTTCGTGCGTCCCCCGGGCGGGTGCTGCTCAGGCCCCGTCGACCAGGTCGGCGACCTCCGGGTGCTTGCGCAGGTACCCGGCGACGAAGAGGCACTGCGGCACCAGCCGCAGCCCTGCGGCCCGCACGTCGGCCAGCGCCCCGCGCACCAGCGTGGAGCCCAGCCCCTGCCCGTTGAACGCCGGGTCGATGGTCGTGTGCGTGAGCACCATCCGACCGCCGTCGCGCCGGAACGCGATGTGGCCCGCCTCCCGCCCCTCGACGGTGAGGACGTACCGCGCGCCGACGTCGTCCCGCGTGACCTGCGGCGTCGACGGGGCCGCGCCCTGCTCGCTGTCCATGACCTCGACGATACGACCCTGCCCCGACGGGCGGACGCGATCCGCGCGGGCCGGTTCGCGCTCCGCGTCCCGCGGCCGCACGATGGTCGGGTCCGTCGACCGGGAGGAACGATGACCAACCTCGAGGCCGTGCCGAGCGAGGTGGTCTGCGCGGGGGAGACGACCGCCGCGCAGGTCCTCGCCCCGCGCGACGTGCCCCTCGGCGGGCTGCGTGCGATGACCGTGCGCCGCACGCTCCCGCAGCGCGACCGCTCCCTCATCGGTGCGTGGTGCTTCGCCGACCACTACGGGCCGGACGACGTCGCGGTGACCGGCGGGATGGCCGTGGCGCCCCACCCCCACACCGGCCTGCAGACGGTGAGCTGGCTGTTCAGCGGCGAGATCGAGCACCGCGACAGCCTGGGCAGCCACGCGGTGGTGCGACCGGGCGAGCTCAACCTCATGACCGCGGGCCGGGGGATCGCGCACTCCGAGGTCTCGACGCCGGCCACGACCGTGCTGCACGGCGTCCAGCTGTGGACGGCGCTGCCGGCAGCGGCCGTGGACGCGCCGCCGGCCTTCGAGCACCACATCCCCCCGGTGGTCGAGCTGCCCGCGCCCGGTGATGGCGTCGCGCGCGACGGCGGGGCCGGCGCGGCGACGCCCGCTCGGCTGCGCGTCTTCCTCGGCAGCCTTGCCGGGTCCACGTCGCCCGTCCGCACGTTCAGCCCTCTGCTCGGCGCGGAGCTCGTGCTGCCGCCGGACGGGCAGGTCGAGCTCGAGCTCGACCCGGCCTTCGAGCACGGCTACCTCGTGGACCAGGGACCGGTCGCGGTGGACGGCACCACGGTGGCGCCCGGCGAGCTGGCCTACCTGCCGCCCGGCGGCACCCGCGTGCACCTCGCCGCGCCCGAGGGCGGACCGGCGCGCCTCCTCGTGCTCGGCGGCGCGCCGCTCGGCGAGCAGGTGGTCATGTGGTGGAACTTCCTCGGCCGCTCGCACGACGACGTCGTCGCAGCGCGCGCGGCGTGGCAGGCGGAGGTCACCGGGAGCCTCGGCAGGCACGCCGCGGCGCGCTTCGGCCCGGTGCCGGGGGACGTCGTCGACCCGTTGCCCGCCCCCGAGCTGCCGCGGGTGAAACTGCTGCCCCGGGGCTGAGGCCACCCGTTCGGTCGCTCAATCTCGGCCCAGGAGTGCCGATGAGCCCGTGTGACCACCGCAGCGGACCTGGACGTCGTCTCCTCGCGCCTGGACCAGCTGCTCGCCACCGGCGGACTGCGCTCGGTCCTGCAGCCCGTGGTCGACCTCGACACGGGGTCCGTCGTCGCCCACGAGGCGCTGCTGCGCGGCCCGCGCGACTCGGGCTGGGAGACGCCGGATGCCGTGCTCGCGGCCGCGCGCTCCGCCGGCCGCGTCGAGGAGCTCGACCTCGTGTCGCTGCGCTCCGGGATCGAGCACCTGCGCGACCGCAGCCCCGGCGGGCCGTCGACCCTCTTCCTCAACCTCGAGCCGGTGACCCTCACGCACCACCTCGAGCGGCTGCTCGCGGTGCTCGACGAGCGCCCCCACGGCCTGCAGGTGGTGGTCGAGCTCACCGAGCGCGCGCTCACCGCCGACCCGGCCGCCGTCGTCGCCGGAGCGGAGCAGCTGCGCGAGGCCGGCTGCGCCATCGCGCTCGACGACATCGGCGCGAGCCCCGACTCCCTCGCCTTCATCCCCGTGCTGCGCCCCGAGGTCGTCAAGCTGGACATGCGTCTGCTGCGCACCTCGCACGACCTCGACACCATCACCGTCGCGAACTCCGTGCGCACCTACGCCGAGTCGTCTGGCGCCGAGGTGGTCGCCGAGGGCGTCGAGACCGAGGAGGACCGCACGCGGGCCCTGGTCCTCGGTGCGACGCTCGGCCAGGGCTGGTACTTCGGCAGGCCCGACCCCGAGCCCCGCGCGACCGGCCCCGCGATCCACCGCTTCCGTCCCGGCCCGTTGGGGCACGCGCTGCGCGGCACCCCGTTCGAGCGCCTCGGCCCGGTGGCCCGGTTCCAGACGGCCCCCAAGCACCTGCTGCTGCCCGTGACGCGCACGCTCGAGCTCACGGCGATGCAGTCGCGCGTGCCACCGATCCTGCTCAGCTGCTTCCAGCGGCACGCCCAGCTCACCCCGAGGACCGTCGCGGCGTACGCCGAGCTCGGCGCACGGCTGCCCTTCGTGGCCGCGTTCGGTACGGACATGCCCGCCGTGCCCGCCCCGGGGGTGCGCGGTGTCCACCTGGACCCGACCGACCCGTTGGTGCACGAGTGGACCGTCGTCGTGCTCGGTGCGCACGAGTCCGTCGCGCTCGTGGCCCGTGACCTGGGCGACCTCGACGTGCCCGACGCCGAGCGCCGGTTCGAGTTCACCGTCACCCACGACCCGGTCAACGTCGCCGCCGTCGCGCACACGCTCATCGGGCGCATGACGCGGGACTGACCTCGTCGTGGGCGGGCGCCCGCCCCGCTCCCCCTGCCCACGGGCTACCGTGTCCCCGTGCTGCTCTCCGACCGCGACATCCGCACCGAGCTCGACTCCGGCCGCATCCTGCTGGAGCCCTACGAGCCGGCGATGATCCAGCCGTCCAGCATCGACGTGCGGCTGGACCGCTTCTTCCGGCTGTTCGACAACCACAAGTACCCGGTGATCGACCCGGCGACCGACCAGCCGGACCTCACGCGTCTCGTCGAGGTCGAGGGTGACGAGGCGTTCGTGCTGCACCCTGGCGAGTTCGTCCTGGGTTCCACCTACGAGTCCGTGACGCTGCCAGACGACGTCGCTGCGCGGCTCGAGGGCAAGTCGTCGCTCGGTCGGCTGGGACTGCTGACGCACTCGACCGCCGGGTTCATCGACCCCGGGTTCACCGGCCACGTGACGCTGGAGCTGTCTAACGTTGCGACGCTGCCGATCATGCTCTGGCCCGGGATGAAGATCGGCCAGATGTGCTTCTTCCGGCTCTCCTCGCCGTCGGAGCACCCGTACGGCTCGGGCGCGGCGGGTTCGCGCTACCAGGGCCAGCGCGGCCCGACGGCGTCCCGATCGTTCCAGAACTTCCACCGCACGCAGGTCTGAGCCCGGAGCCGAGGGCGCGCCGGCGACGGCAGCGCTAGGGTCCAGACATGATCCGGATGCTCGTCAGTGCCCTGCTGTTCTTCGCCTCGGCGGCCGTCGGCCTGCTCGCCGCGAACGCCATCCTGGACGACGTGACCATCACCACAGCGGTCGCGTTCTTCACGGTCGTGCTGATCTTCGCGATCGTCCAGGCCGTGCTCGCCCCGTTCGTCTTCAAGGTCACGCGGCGCAACGCCCCCGCGCTGGTCGGCGGGGTCGGCCTCTTCACGACCTTCGCCGCCCTGCTGCTCACCACCCTCGTCAACGACGGACTGGTGATCGACGGCGTCGTCACCTGGTTCTGGGCCACCCTCGTGGTCTGGCTCGTGACGATGCTCGCCTCGTTGCTGCTGCCGCTCGTCGTGCTGAAGAAGGCCGTGACGAACCGGCGCGAGGAGTAGCTCCTCGCACCGGTCTGCGCCATCCGGGGGCCGGTCAGCCGAGGATCTTGGCCTTCTCCGCCGCGAACTCCTCCGCGGTGAGGATCCCGTCGGCGTGCAGCTGGCCGAGCTCGCGGAGCAGGGCCATCCGGTCGACCGGGGCCGCCGCGGCCGGTGCGGGAGCTGGCGCTGCTGCGGGCTCGGGTGCGACGGCGGCCGGCTGGGCCGCGGGTGCGGCGGCCTGCTGCTGCGCTGCCATCCGCTTCTGCGTGTTCGCGCTGGCGCGGGTGGCCGTCGAGCTGATCACCGCCGTGCGCGCCATCGTGCCCAGCAGGCCGGGTCGTCCGCGTCGAACCATGGTCGTCTCCTCCATCGGGGTGGGGCACCGGTCGGTGCCGCCGGGGATCAGGCTTCGTCGAGTGCCGAGATCGCGTCGAGGACGACGTGCCGGGGGATCCGGTGGAGCGCCGTGAGCGTCCCGTTGGACTCCCGCACCGCGGTGGCGAGCCGGGACGCCCAGGTGTTCTCCCAGACGACGACCAGCTCGGAGGTGCCGGGCGCGAGCTCGGCGGCGGCCTCGGCGAGGTCCTCGTCGCTGAGCAGGTCGAACTGGTCTGCACCCGCGGGGGTCATCTGCTGGGCGATCCCGACGTCCTCGACCTCGAGCACGGTGGTGGTGCCGTCCAGCGCCTTGCTGACGAACGCCACGTCGATGATCCGCACGATGCCGCTCGACTGCAGCTCGACGAGCGCCGGGGCGACCTCCCCGGTGAAGGTGTTGCCCTCGAACACGATGAGTGCGACGTCGACCGGGCCGAGCAGGTCGGGGTCAAGACCAACAGGCATTGCGGACCTCCAGGGCCGGGCGCGGTGCGGGGTGCTCCGTCCGGCCCAGCATGGCAGGCGCGGCACCCCCTCCGCATCGTGTTGGGGCGGCGGGTTGCCGTGCCCGGCGAGGGCACCGCGTAGCACGACGGCAACATGGCCGACCTAGGCTCGCCTCATGCCCGTTCCTCCGCTGGACCTGCGCGACGCCGTCGGGCGACACCTCCTGGTGCTGCCCGGAGACGTCGGGCCGGAGGAGGTCGAGGTGCTCGCCGTGAGCCGCTTCCCGCGGGCGACGTGGGAGCAGGCGCCCGGCTCGGTCCGCCCGGGTGGCCACGGTCGTCGCGGGGCCGTGCCGGCCGGGGTGCTGCGGCTGTCGCGGCACAGCACGCTCGTCGGGCCGTTCCTGGTGGACCACGCCACGACCGTCGACCTCGGGGTCCCGCCGGCCGCGGGGCAGGTCTACGTGCTGCACGCCCCGGTCGAGCGCGGCGAGGCGCCGTGGGCCGGCGCGGGGGATCGCGACGGGCTGGCCCGGGCCTTCGCCGCGGGGATGCCCGTGCGCGACGAGGAGCGCGTGGTGACCTGGCTGGTCGCCGTCGCCCGGCGGCTGGGGGGCGCGGTGCGCGTCGCCGGTCAGGGCGAGGACGCCGCGGCGACGCTGCTGGTGCCCGATCCGTCCGCCGCGGTCGACCTCACGGTGTGGACGGACATCTGGCTCGAGCCCGAGGCAGGGCTCGCCGTCATGCGCCAGGCCGTGCCACGCGCCCAGCTCGACCTGCCCGGGGCCACCTGGTCCGGGCCGCCGCGGGGCACCGGGATCGAGTCGGCACCCGGGGCCGAGGACATGGACGCGCGTGAGCGGGTGGCGCTGCACGCGGCCGCGGACGAGGCCGACATCGCCGCCCTGACGGCGGCCGCGACGCGGGATGTCTACGGCGCGATCGTCGACCTCGAGCTCGACGGGATGATCGCGCTGACCGTCGCGGGCGAGACGGACCTCCCGCCGGTCATCGCCGGGGTGCCGTGGGCCTCGCGCGGCGCGGTGGCGTACCGCGTGACCTGGGAGCCGTTCGAGCTGCGCGAGGGCCAGCTGGAGCGACCGTCGCTGGCCCATCGGGTCGCGCGCGGCCGAGCGACGCCGCTGGTCATCGCGGTGACCCGGGCCGTGCACGCCGCCGTCGGTGGAGAGATCACCGACCTCATGGGCTTCGTCGTGGACCCCGCCGACCTCTGAGGTCCGGGTGGTTCCCGGGTGCTTCCCCTCCCCCTCCCCGAGTGCGGAGGGTTCGGGTCGCGACACGCGGGCGTGTCGGATCGGAACGCTCCGCACCGGACGGGAACGCTCCGCACCGAGACGGGAACGCTCCGCATCGGATCGGAACGCTCCGCATCGGATCGGAACGCTCCGAACGGGACGGGAACGCTCCGCACCGGGTTGGAACGCTCCGCACGGGACGCCAACGCTCCGCACGGGTGGCCACGCCGGGGTGGTGGAGCGAGGTAGGGCAGGACGGACTCAGTCGCCGGTGCGGACGGCGTCGAGGAGTAGCTGGGCCACGTCGACGACGGCGACCGGGCCCGAGGCGCCAGCCCCCGCCGATCCGCCCGCACCACCCGACCCGCCCGCACCCGACCCGCCCGCTCCCGACCCGCCCGCACCCGACCCGCTCGCTCCGGCCGACCATGACCCGGCCGGCTGGGCCGCGACGCCGTCGGTGAGCATGACCGTGCAGAACGGGCACGCCGTCGCGATGGTCCCGGCCCCCGTGGCCACGGCCTCGGCCGCGCGGGCGGTGCCGATCCGGGTCCCCGTCGTCTCCTCCATCCACACCCGCGCGCCGCCGCCGCCGCAGCAGAACGAGCGCTCGCCGGTGCGCGGCATCTCCACGAGCTGGACCCCCGGCAGCGCCGCGATGAGGTCGCGCGGCGGGGTGTAGATCTGGTTGTGCCGGCCGAGGAAGCACGGGTCGTGGTACGTCACGACGTCCGACGGCGACGCGTCGCCGCCCGCACCGGCACCGCCTGCACCGGCACCGCCCGCACCCACCCCGCGCGGGACGGGCGTCAGCCGCCCCTCGCGGACCAGCGCGTCGAGCAGCTCGGTGTGGTGCACCACGTCGAACCGGCCGCCCACCTGCGGGTACTCGCGCGCGATGGTGTTGAAGCAGTGCGCGCACGTCACGACGATCTTCTGCGGCCGTGCGGCCGTGAGCGCCTCGACGTTGGCCTGCGCGAGCATCTGGAAGAGGAACTCGTTGCCGGCCCGCCGTGCCGGGTCCCCGGTGCAGGACTCGCCGGTGCCCAGCACGGCAAAGCTCACGTCGGCCATGTGCAGCAGCTCGGCGACGGCGCGGGACGTCTTCTTCGCGCGGTCCTCGTACGCGCCGGCGCAGCCCACCCAGAAGAGGTAGTCCACCCCGGAGGCGTCCTCGAGGTCCGCCCCGACCACCGGCACGGCGAACGGCAGGTCCTTGGCCCAGGCCAGCCGCTGCCGCGCGGGCAGCCCCCACGGGTTGCCCTGCTTCTCGATCTTGGTGAACATCGAGCCGAGCTCGGCCGGGAACGCCGACTCCATGAGCACCTGGTTGCGGCGCAGGTCGACGATGTGGTCGACGTGCTCGATGTCCACCGGGCACTGCTGCACGCAGGCCCCGCACATCGTGCAGTCCCACAGCGCCGCCGGGTCGACGACGTCGCCCACGAGCGTCAGCACGTCCACCCCGGCGTGCGAGCCCGCGTCGGCGTCCCCGCCGAGACCCGGCACCGGCACGTGCCCCGTGGTCGCGGTGTGCCCGGCCGGCTCGGTGGACCCGTTGGCCGCCACCCGCAGGTAGGGCGCCGACGCGTAGGCGTGGTCCCGCAGCGCCATGACGACGAGCTTGGGGGACAGCGGCTTGCCGGTGTTCCACGCGGGGCACTGCTCCTGGCAGCGACCGCACTCGGTGCACGTGGAGAAGTCCAGCAGGCCCTTCCACGTGAAGTCCTCGATGCGCCCGACGCCGAGCCGCGCGCCGTCGGGCAGCGCGTCGACCTGCTCGAAGTCGACGACGGCGCCGCCACCGGGACCGCCGGCACGCACCGGGGGCACGGGCCCGAGGGCGGGGCGCCCGTCCACCTCGCGCCGCGCCCACACGTTGACCACGGCGAGGAACCGGTGCCAGGACACGCCCATCGCGGGCCGCATGCCGACGATGACCATCCAGCTCATCGAGGCGAGGATCTTCACCAGGGCGACGACGACGATCGCGGTCTCGATCCGCTCCGTCGGCCAGCCGGTGAACGCCTGGCCGAACCACGCGGTGAGCGGGTAGTGGCCGGGGACGAAGGGCACGAGCCCGTTGCCCGCCTCGAGGGTCGCCTCGGCCGTCGAGCCGTCGAGGGCCCACCCACCGTGCTCCAGCGCGAACTCGAGCCCGCGCAGCAGCAGCACCGCGACGACCACCACGAGCACGACGGCCTCGACGAGGTACGCCTGACCCATGTTGGAGCCGAAGAACCGGGACGAGCGACCCCGGCGCGGGTGGGTGACCTGGCGCAGCACGATGAGCGCGACGATCCCGACGAGCGACAGCCACGCGATGGCCTCGGTGAGGATCTCCAGCGGCGCCCAGCGCCCCACGAGGGGCAGCGTGAACCGCGGGTCGACGAGCTGGCCGTACGCGCTGGCGAGCGTGAGGAACAGGACCGGGAAGCTGACCATGACCGCCCAGTGGGCGACCTTGACCATGGGCCGGTGCTGGAAGCGGCCGTGACCCAGCAGGGCCTTGAGCATCAGCCAGGTGCGGCGCCAGGGCTGCGCGCGGCGCTCGGGCGCAGGACCGCCGACGGCGACCGTCCGCCAGATGGCGGAGACGCCCAGCGAGAACACCCCGACGCCGACGAGCGTCGCGGCGATGGCCAGGGCGAGGGCGAAGGTCGAGAGCTGCACCGTCTCACGCTAGCCGGTCGTGCCGGCGCCCCGAGCGTGGAGCATCCGGCACGGGACCCGTTCCGGATCCTCCACGGCGGCGCCCGTCCGACGGCGGCCCCGGCGTACCCGCCGGTAGACTGGCGCGCGACGTCCACCGGACCGCTCGCCGACCCCCGCCCGCGACAGGACGGAGCCGACGTGCTCCAGCTGCTGGTGCTCCACCTCGTGGTGGCTGCCGCTGCGCCCGTCCTCCTGCACGTCCTGGGGCGTCGTGCCTTCCTCCTGCTGGCCCTCGCGCCGGCGTCGGCCGCGGTCTGGGCGCTGACCCTCACGGGCGAGGTCATGGCGGGCGACGGCCCCGTCCAGGTGGTCGCGTGGGTGCCCGGCCTGGGGCTGGACCTGGCCTTCCGGCTCGACTCGCTGTCCTGGCTCATGGTGCTGCTCGTCGGTGGGGTCGGCGCCGCCGTGCTCGTCTACTCCTCGGCCTACTTCTCGGCCAGGACGGGCGGGCTGGGCCGGTTCGGCGGGGTGCTCGTCGCCTTCGCCGGCGCCATGCTCGGGCTGGTCACCACGGACGACCTGCTGCTCCTGTACGTCTTCTGGGAGCTGACGACGGTCTTCTCCTACCTGCTCATCGGCCACTACGCGGACCGCAAGGCCTCCCGCAGGGGAGCGATGCAGGCGATCATCGTGACCACCACGGGTGGTCTGGCGATGCTCGTCGGGATCGTGCTGATCGGCGACGCAGCCGGCACCTACCGGATCTCCGCGATCCTGGCCCAGCCCCCCGCCGGCACCGCCGTGACGATCGCCGTCGTGCTGCTGCTCGCCGGGGCCGTGAGCAAGTCCGCGCTGGTGCCGCTGCACTTCTGGCTGCCCTCGGCGATGGCCGCCCCCACCCCCGTCTCGGCGTACCTGCACGCCGCTGCGATGGTCAAGGCCGGTGTCTACCTCGTCGCGCGGTTCGCACCCGCCTACTCCCACCTGGACGCCTGGCGGGCGATCGTCATCGTGCTCGGCTGCACCACCCTGCTGCTCGGCGGGTACCGCGCCCTGCGGCAGTACGACCTCAAGCTCGTGCTCGCCTTCGGCACGGTGAGCCAGCTGGGGCTGCTGGTGCTGCTCGTCGGGCTCGGCTCCCGCGCTGCGGCGCTGGCCGGGCTGGCGATGCTCGGCGCGCACGCGATGTTCAAGGCCTGCCTGTTCCTCGCCGTCGGGGTGGTGGACGCCGCGACGGGCACGCGCGACCTGCGCCTCCTGTCCGGCGTGGGCCGCGCCCTGCCCGTCACCGCGACGGCTGCGGCCCTGGCGACCGCCTCGATGATCGGGCTGCCGCCGTTCGCCGGGTACGTCGCCAAGGAGGCGGCCCTCGCCGCGCTGCTCGACTCTGGCGAGCCGGTGGACCTCGTGGTGCTGGGGGCCGTCGTCGTCGGCTCCGCGCTGACCGTCGCCTACGGCCTGCGCCTGTGGTGGGGCGCGTTCGCCACGAAGCCGCCGACGACGGCGCTGCGCGGTCCCGGCGAGGCGCCCGCCGTGGCGCTCCAGCGGCCGAGCCCCGTGCTCGTGGCCCCGACGGTCGCCCTCGCGCTCCTGGGTCTGGCCACCGCGCTGGTGCCCCACCTCGGAGAGCAGCTGCTCGCCCCGCACGCCGACACCTACCCCGGCGAGCCCGGCCACCTCGTGCTGTGGGACGTCGGGCCGGCACTGGCGCTCACGGCTGGCGTCCTGGCCACCGGCGTCGCCCTGTTCGTCGCCCGGGCCCGGGTCGAGGGCTGGCAGGGGCGCGTGCGCGCGCCGGTCGACCTGGACCGCATCTACCGCCGGGGCATGCGCCGGCTCGACGAGGTCGCGGCCGACGTCACCGCGATCACCCAGCGCGGCTCCCTGCCGCTGTACCTCGGCACCATCCTGCTCGTCGTCGTCGTGCTCGTCGGCGGCGCCCTGACGACCGGGACGCGCCTGCCGGGGCTCGACGGCGTGCGGCTGTGGGACGACCCTGCTCAGCTGGTGGCCGGTGGGCTGGCGATCGCCGCAGCCGTCCTGGCCGCCCGTGCCCGGCGCCGGCTCAAGGCCGTCGTGCTCGTGGGGGTCAACGGGTTCGCCGTCGCGGCGCTGTTCCTGCTCCACGGCGCGCCGGACCTCGCCCTGACGCAGGTGCTCGCCGAGACGCTCACGCTCGTCGTGTTCGTCCTCGTGCTGCGCCGCCTGCCCGCGTACTTCTCGGTGCGTCCGCTCGCGGCGAGCCGCTGGGTGCGGCTCGCGGTCGCCCTGGCCGTGGGGCTCACGGTCGGCGGGCTGGCGCTGGTGCTGCCCGGTGCGCGGATCCACCAGCGCGCGTCGATCGACTTCCCCACCGAGGCCTACGTGTTCGGCGGCGGGCGCAACATCGTCAACGTCACGCTGGTCGACATCCGCGCGTGGGACACCATGGGCGAGATCTCGGTGCTGCTCGTCGCCGCCACCGGTGTGGCGTCGCTGATCTTCCTGCGGCGGCGCAGCGGGGAGATCCTGCGCAGCGACACGGCGGGCACCGGCCGCGCGGTGTGGGGCAACAGCGTCGACCCGATGGCCCCGCTGCGGCGCCAGCAGGGTGACGCCGCGCTCGACGCCCCGGGCTCCGCCGCCCCGGGCCGCGACCGGGTGTGGCTGGCGGCCGGCTCCACCCTGGCCCCGCAGCGACGGTCGGTGATCTTCGAGATCACCACCCGGATGCTCTTCCACACGATGATCGTCTTTGCGGCCTTCCTGCTCTTCTCCGGGCACAACGCCCCGGGCGGTGGCTTCGCCGCCGGGCTGGTGGTGGGGATCGCGCTCGTCGTGCGCTACCTCGCGGGCGGGCGGTACGAGCTCGGTGAGGCCGCGCCCGTGCACCCGGGCCTGCTGCTGGGCAGCGGGCTGTTCCTGTCCGCCGGGGTGGGCCTCGTGGCGCTGCTCGCGGGCGGCTCGATGCTGCAGAGCGTCATCATCGAGCTCGTGGTGCCCGTGCTGGGCCCGGTCAAGCTCGTCACCTCGCTGTTCTTCGACGTCGGGGTGTTCCTCGTGGTCGTCGGCCTGGTGCTCGACGTGCTGCGCAGCCTCGGCGCGGAGATCGACCGGCACAGCGAGGGCGCCGACGCGCACGACGAGACCCCGTACGACGCCCCCGTCGGCCCGGGCGAGCCGGCCGCCTCGACCCCCGCGCCGTCCACCGCACCCGCCACGGCGCCGACGGGACCGGGGGTGGCGCCGTGATCGACACCGCGCCGAGCCTGGTGCTCGTCGTCGTGGTCGCCGCGCTGGTGACCGTGGGCGTCTACCTCCTGCTCGAGCGCAGCCTGTCCCGCGTCATCCTCGGGATCATCCTGCTGGGCAACGGGGTCAACGTGCTCTTCCTCGTCGCGGGCGGCGCGGCCGGCGGGGCGCCGATCATCGGCCTGGGCGACGAGGACGAGATGAGCGACCCGCTACCCCAGGCGATGGTGCTCACCGCGATCGTCATCACCCTGGGCATGACGGCCTTCCTGCTCGCGATGGCCTACCGGTCGTGGCAGCTCAACGGCCACGACGAGGTGCAGGACGACCTCGAGGACCGCCGCGTGGCGCGCCGCGCCGCGGCGGACGAGGCCGCCTTCGCCGACGCCGACACCGAGCACACCACGACGCTCGACGAGGACGCCGCCGAGGTGCGCGACGAGACCTCCGACCCCGCCGGGCCGCAGGGGGTGCCGCGATGAGCGACCTGAGCGTGCTCGTCCCGCTGCCCGTGGTGCTGCCGCTCTTCGCGGCCGGCCTGGCCCTGGCGCTGTGGCGGCACGGCCGGGCGCAGGGCGTCATCAGCGTCGTCGCGCTCACGCTGTCGCTCGCGGCGTCGGTGGGGCTGCTCGTCGCATCCGACTCCGGCCCGCTGGTGGTGGACATCGGCGGGTGGGCCGCCCCGGTGGGCATCGACCTCGTCGCGGACCGGCTCAGCGCGCTCATGCTCACCGTGTCGTTCGCGGTGACCCTCGCGGTGCTCGTCTACTCCCTGGCCCAGGGCGTCGAGGACGGCGACGCCGAGACCCCGGTGGCGATCTTCCACCCCACCTACCTCGTGCTCACCGCCGGGGTGGCCAACGCGTTCCTCTCGGGGGACCTCTTCAACCTCTTCGTGGGGTTCGAGATCCTCCTCGCGGCGTCGTACGTGCTCATCACCCTGGGCGGCACGGGCGAGCGGATCCGCGCGGGGACCATCTACGTCGTCGTCTCACTGCTCTCCTCGGTGCTCTTCCTGCTGGCCATCGCGCTCGTCTACGCGACCACGGGCACGGTCAACCTGGCCCAGCTGGCCCAGCGGCTGCCGGAGATCGACCCCGGGGTCCAGCTGGTGCTCCAGCTGCTGCTGCTCATCGCCTTCGGCATCAAGGCGGCGATCTTCCCGATGTCGGCCTGGCTGCCGGACTCGTACCCCACCGCGCCCGCGCCCGTCACGGCGGTGTTCGCGGGGCTGCTCACGAAGGTGGGCGTCTACGCCGTCATCCGCACCCAGACGCTGCTGTTCCCCGACGGGCGGCTGGACGGGCTGCTCATGGGTGCGGCGCTGGCGACGATGGTCGTCGGCATCCTCGGCGCCGTGGCGCAGAACGACATCAAGCGGCTGGTCTCGTTCACGCTCGTCAGCCACATCGGCTACATGATCTTCGGCATCGCGCTGTCGAGCGACCAGGGCCTCGGCTCGGCCATCTTCTACGTCACGCACCACATCACGGTGCAGACGGCGCTCTTCCTCGTCGTGGGCCTCATGGAGCGACGCGGCGGGTCCACGTCCCTCGACGAGCTGGGCGGCCTTGCCAAGATCGCGCCGGTGCTCGCGGTGCTCTTCTTCATCCCGGCGATGAACCTGGCGGGCATCCCGCCGATGTCGGGGTTCCTCGGCAAGACGGGGCTGCTCCAGGCCGGCGTCGCGGCGGGCACCTGGCCCGCGCTCGTGCTCGTGGTCGGCGCCGTCGTCACCTCGCTGCTCACCCTCTATGCGATCGTCAAGGCGTGGAACAAGGCGTTCTGGCAGGCAGCGCCGGCCGAGCTGCCCTCCGTGCGCCTGCCGGCCGGCATGGTCGGGCCCGCCGTCGCGCTCGTGGTGCTGGGCCTGGGGCTGTCGGTGGTGGCCGGGCCGCTGGTCGGGTTCACGGAGCGTGCCGCGATCATGCTGCGCGACCCGGACCAGTACATCGCCGCCGTGCTGCCGGACGGAGCCCGCGGGGACGGCGTCTCGGCGGACCTCGCTGACGACGGCGATGCACCCGACGGCGATGCGCCGGACGACGGCACGGCCGAAGACGGTGGCGACGGATGAGCCTGCACCCGCGCCGCCGCTCCCTCGGCATGCCCGTCCTCACCGTCGTCTGGCTCACGGCGGTGTGGGTGCTGCTGTGGGGCGACCTCGCGGTGGGCACCGTGCTCGTGGGGGCCGGGCTGGCGGTGCTCGTCACGCTCGCGCTGCCCCTGCCGGCCGTCGAGTTCACCGGGCACGTGCACCCGCTGTCCCTGCTCTACCTGGCCTACCGGTTCGTCGTCGACCTCGTCGTCGCCAGCGCGCAGGTGGCGGCGCTGGCGCTGACGCCGGGCCGGGTGGCCCGGCCGGCGGTGGTCCGCGTGCAGCTGCGCAGCACCAGCGACCTGTACCTGACCTTCACCGCGCAGCTGTGCTCGCTGGTGCCCGGCTCTGTGGTGGTCGAGGCGCACCGGACCACGGGGATGCTCTACATCCACGTGCTCGACCTCGCGCTCGCCCACGGCGTCCACGAGGCGCGGCGGCACGTGCTCGACACCGAGGCCCGCGTGCTGCGCGCCCTGGCCTCCCCCGCGGAGCTCGCTGCCGCGGGCCTGACGCGCAACCCCCGCGACACGGCGGAGGCGACCGGATGATCGTCGTCGTGCTCCTCAGCGCCGTGCTGCTGACCGTCGGGGCCGTCCTCGCCCTCGTCCGGGCCGAGCGGGGCCCCTCCATGCTCGACCGCGCCGTCGCGCTCGACACCCTGACGATCGTCATCGTGTGCGCCATCGCGCTCGAGGCCGCGTGGTCGCGGCGCACGGACACCGTGCCGATCCTCGCGGTGCTCGCGCTCGTGGGGTTCATCGGGTCGGTGACCATCGCGCGGTTCGCCGCCGTCGAGCCCGAGGGCGAGGGGCGCGTGCTGAGCCGCGAGGAGGTCGCAGAGCTCGAGGCGGAGCGCCGTGCCCAGGAGGACGCCGACCTGTCGAGCCAGGACGACGAGCACCACGGCGGTCCGGCGCTGGGCGAGGTGACCCGATGAGCGCGGACGTGGCACTCGACGTGCTCGCCGGGGCGTGCCTGCTGGGCGGCTCGTTCCTGGCGTTCGCCGCGGGGATGGGGCTGCTGCGCTTCCCCGACCTGCTCACCCGCACGCACGCGGCCACCAAGCCGCAGGTGCTCGGGCTGCTGCTCATGCTGCTGGGGCTCGGCCTGCGGCTGCGCTCTGGCCCGGTGATCTGGATGCTCGTGCTCGTCGCGCTGTTCCAGATGCTCACCTCGCCGGTGGCGGCGCACATGGTCTCGCGCGCCGGCTACCGGACGGGCCGGGTGCGCCGCGACGTGCTCGTCGTGGACCAGCTGACGACGGACCTCGAGGCGGCCCGGGAGGCCGAGCGCGCGCGGGGGGAGCGCGACGATGCGCCCGACGGCGGACCTCGGGGCCCAGCGGGCGAGGGCTGAGGCGCGACGAGCGCGAGCGCCTCAGCGCGGGTGGCGCGCCGAGCCGAGGTAGCGGGCGGTGCCCCGCGCGGCGAGCAGGCGGGCCAGCGCGACGACGGCTCCGGTGGCGACGGCCGCGGCGGCCACCTCGAGGAACGGCGCCTCGGCGTCGTCGCCCACCTTGGGCGGCCGGTGGCCCAGCGAGGCGCGCCAGACGCCGGCGATGAGCTGCTGGGCGATCCAGGCCGCGGCGAGCGCCACCCCGACACCGACGAGCTTCTCGGTCATCTCCTGCTTGTCGACGCCCACCGGCGACCTCCTCGTTCGGGACCAGCACTCACCGTAGTGCGGGGCCGTCGTGCGGGCCACCGTCGTGCGCGGGTCGGTCGCCCCGCGGGCGCAGCGGCGTGCGCAGGCTCAGACGGCCTCGACCCACAGGTAGACGCCGCGGCCGGCGACCTCGGCCGCGGTGACCACCGCGACGATCGAGCGCAGCACCGGCAGCAGGTCCTCGCCGGGGGCGTCGCGCTCCACCGAGGCGGCCCATGCCTCGGCGACCTCGCCGGGCAGCTCCGGGTCCTCCGCGCGGCCCACCTCGGCCAGCACCTCGGTGAGGAACGTCGGCAGCTGGAAGAGCAGCTCGTGGTCGAGGTCGACCTCGGCGGGCTCGACGTCGCCCACCCCGAAGCGCACGGCGTTCGCCGCGACCTCGCCCAGCAGCTCCAGGTCCAGGGCGTCCATGCCCGGGAGGTCCTCGTGCGGCGCATCCGACTGCGGCGGGTTGCCGGCGTCCAGCGCATCGGCCCGGGAGAGGGCCCCGGCGTGGGTCGCGACGAACAGCTGTGCACGGCGTGCCATGGTCCGCTCCCGTGGATCGCGGGGCCCGCCCGGCGCGGCTCCGGTCGGGACGGTCCGGCTGGCCCTCGTGGCGAGCCTAGCCGGGTACGCTGACCGGGAACGACAGGGGAGCGTCGCCCGGACATCCGGGCGCTGGACGCTGAGAGTGCGGGCAACCGCAGACCCTCGAACCTGAACCGGGTCATGCCGGCGGAGGGAGTCGGGACGTCTCAGACGTCGTCCATGTCGTCGTCGGGCCTGCGCCCGTCGACGCCGGGGCGCCGTCCCCCTCGGGCACCTGACGAGGAGGAAGTTCATGGCAGCACAGCACCACACCACCCGACGCACGGGCGTCGGCGCCCCGCGCGGCAGGGCCGCCGTCGCGGTCCTGGCGGTCGGGACGCTCGCGCTCGCGGGCTGCTCGGCGATCGGGGCGGACGACGGCGCCACGCCGGAGCCGGGCGAGGAGGGCGGCGGCACCGTCGTGCTCCTCACGCACGACTCGTTCGCGCTGAGCGAGGTGCTCGTCGCGCAGTTCGAGGCGGACACGGGCCTCACCCTGGAGCAGCGCGCGCCGGGCGACGGCGGCGCCCTGGTCAACCAGCTGGTCCTCACGAAGGACGCGCCGCTGGGCGACGTCGTCTTCGGCATCGACACCACCTTCGCCAGCCGCGCGATCGACGAGGGGGTCCTCGAGCCCTACACCTCGCCGCTCGCGGGCGACGACGTCACGCGGTACGCGGTCGACGACGCGGGCTCGCTGACGGCGATCGACGTCGGCGACGTGTGCGTCAACGTCGACGTCGCGTGGTTCGCGGCGGCGGGCCTGCCCGAGCCGCAGACGCTCGAGGACCTCGCCGACCCGGTCTACCGCGACCTGCTCGTGGTGACCGACCCGTCGACGTCGTCGCCCGGCCTGGCGTTCCTCCTGGCGACGGTCGGCGCGTTCGGCGAGGACGGCTGGGTGGACTACTGGTCCGCGCTGCGCGACAACGGCGTCAAGGTCGCGGCGGGGTGGTCGGACGCGTACTACGTGGACTTCTCCGGGCCGTCGTCGGAGGGGGACCGGCCGCTCGTCGTCTCCTACGCGTCGAGCCCGCCGTACGAGGTGCCCGAGGGTGCGACCGTCGCGCCCACGCGCGCGATGCTCGACACGTGCTTCCGGCAGGTCGAGTACGCCGGGGTCCTGGCGGGCGCGGCCAACCCCGAGGGCGCGCGTGCTGTGGTCGACTGGCTGCTCAGCCCCGAGGTCCAGGCCGACATCCCGCAGAGCATGTACGTCTACCCGGTGGACACGACCGTGGAGCTGCCGGCGGGCTGGGCGCAGTGGGCGCCCGTCGCGCCCGAGCCGTTCGAGGTGGACCCGGCGGCGATCACCGCGCACCGCGACGCGTGGATCCGCACCTGGACCGACACGGTCATCGGCTGACCCCGGTGCGGTGGGCGGCGTGAGGCGCGCGGTCGGCTGGGGGGTGGCCGTCGGGGTGCCCCTCGTGTTCCTCGGCGTGTTCTTCGTGCTGCCCGTGGCCACGCTCGTCGCGCGGGGGTTCGTGGCCGACGGCGCGCTGGACCTGTCGGGGTTCGCCGAGGTCTTCGGCCGGCCCCGCACCTGGCGCATCATCGGCACCACGGTGGCGCAGTCCGCCGTCGGGACCACGGTCGCCGTGCTGCTCGGGGTGCCCGGCGCCTACCTGCTGCACCGTACGGAGTTCCCCGGGCGGCGCGCACTCGTCGCGCTCGTCGCGGTGCCGTTCGTGCTGCCGACGGTCGTCGTCGGCGTGGCCTTCCGCACGGTGCTGGCGGACTCCGGCTCGCTCGGGTTCCTCGGCTGGGACGGGACCTTCGCCGGGGTCGTGGCGGCGCTCGTGTTCTTCAACTACACCGTCGTGGTGCGCACGGTCGGCGGGTTCTGGGCCCAGCTGGACCCGCGCGCGGAGCAGGCAGCGCGCGCCCTCGGTGCGGGGCCGCTGCGCGCGTTCTGGCAGGTCACCCTGCCGGCGCTCACGCCGGCGATCACGTCGGCCGCGTCGATCGTCGCGCTGTTCTGCGCCACGGCCTTCGGGGTGGTCCTCGTGCTGGGCGGGCCCGGGTACGGCACGGTCGAGACCGAGATCTGGGTGCAGACCACGCAGTACCTCGACCTGCGCGCCGCCGCGGTGCTGTCGGTGGTCCAGCTCGTCGTCGTCGTCGCGGTGCTCGTCGTCGCGGGCCGGGCGCGAGCGCGGCGCGAGCGGGCCCTGCCGATGGGCCCGGCCGAGCCGGTCTCGCGGCGGCGGCTCGCCCTGCGCGGACCGGAGCGGCGTGGCGGCGACGTGCTGGCCGTCGCCGTGACCGGGGCCGTCGTGCTCGGGCTGCTCGCCCTGCCGATGGGCAGCCTGCTGGTCCGCTCGCTGCACACGCCGGACGGCTGGGGGCTCGGCAACTACCTCGCGCTGGCCACCCCCGGCTCGGGCGGCGGGCTGGGCGGCAGCGTCGCGGCCGCCGCCGTCACGTCGCTGCGCGTGGCGCTCGACGCGACGGTCATCGCCGTCGTCGTGGGGGGGCTCGTCGCGCTGGTGGTCTCGCGGCGCCCGCGCTCGCGCGCGCTGCGCCGCGCCGTGGGGGTGCTCGACGCGGCCTTCATGCTGCCGCTGGGCGTCTCGGCCGTGACCGTCGGCTTCGGCTTCCTCGTCGCGCTGGACGCGCCGCTGGGGCTGGACGTCGACCTGCGGGGCTCGCCGCTGCTGCTGCCGATCGCGCAGGCCGTCGTCGCCACCCCGCTCGTGGTGCGGACCGTGCTGCCGGTGCTGCGCGCCGTCGACGCGCGGCTGCACGACGCCGCCGCCGTGCTGGGCGCGTCGCCGGGGCGGGTCATCGCGCTGGTCGACTGGCCGATCGCCGCGCGCTCCGCCGGGCTCGCGCTGGGGCTCGCCTTCGCGGTGAGCCTGGGGGAGTTCGGCGCGACGGCGTTCCTGGCGCGGCCCGACCGGCCCACCCTGCCGGTGGTCATCGTGCGGCTCATCGGCCGGCCGGGTGCGGAGAACCTGGGGACGGCCCTCGCCGCGTCGGTGCTGCTCGCGGTGCTCACGGCTGGTGTGATGGCGACGGCGGAGCGGCTGCGGCCGCACGGGGCGGGGGACATGTGAGCGATCGGACGGGCGGTCTGACCGTGCGGGACGTCGTCGTGCACTACCGGGACGACGACGGCACCACCGCGACCGCCGTGGACGGGCTGAGCCTCGACGTGCCGCGCGGCGAGGTGCTCGCCCTGCTCGGGCCGTCCGGCTCCGGCAAGTCGACGTTGCTGCGCGCGGTGGCTGGCCTCGAGCCGCTGTCCGCCGGGTCGGTCGCGTGGGACGGGCAGGACCTCGCGGGCGTGCCGGTCCACCGCCGCGGGTTCGGCCTGATGTTCCAGGACGGGCAGCTCTTCGCGCACCGCGACGTGGGTGCCAACGTCGCGTTCGGCCTCGAGATGGCGCACGTGCCGCGCGCAGAGCGCATCGCGCGGGTGGCGGAGCTCCTCGAGGTGGTCGGCCTGGCCGGGTTCGTCCACCGGGCCGTCGCCACGCTGTCCGGCGGCGAGCGGCAGCGCGTCGCCCTGGCCCGGTCGCTCGCCCCGCGGCCCCGGCTGCTGCTGCTCGACGAGCCGCTCTCCGCGCTCGACCGGGCACTGCGCGAGCGGCTGGCCGGCGAGGTCCGCGCCGCCCTGGTCGCCACCGGCACCACGGCGCTGTTCGTCACGCACGACCACGACGAGGCCTTCGCCGTCGCGGACCGGATCGCGGTGCTCGACGCCGGGCGGCTGCTCCAGGTGGCCCCGCCCGCCGAGCTGTGGCACCGGCCGGCGTCGCGACGGGTCGCGGAGTTCCTCGGCTACGAGGCCTTCGTCGCCGTGGGCTCGGTGCCGGCGCTCGACGCGGTCGTGGACGGCGGCGGGTCCGTCCTCGCCCTCGGCCCCGGCTCGTTGGTGCTGGCCGGCCGGCGGCGCGCCGCGCGCGCGGCGGGGACCGGGCCCGCCGTGGGGGCCGACGACGACGGCGCGACGCTGCGCGGCGTGGTGCGCTCGGCCGGGTTCCGGCGCGGCGTGGTGGAGCTGGTCGTCGACGTCGAGCGCGTCGGCGAGGTCACCGTCGTCGAGCCCAGCCGCGCCTACGCGGCCGGGGACCTGCCGGGCGCCGGCGCCGTGGTGCGGCTGCGCGCCGAGGCGGGTGCGATCGCCGTCGTCGGCTGAGACACCCGACCTACTCCGGCGGCTCCACCGCGAGCGCGTCCATCACGGGCTGCAGCCCGAGCCACCACTGGTCGAGCGGGCGGCGGAACTCCATGTCGACGAGGTCGGGCATCGTCTTGAGCGGCACGGGCGTCGGCTTGCCGTCGGTCAGCCCGACGAAGCACCACTCGGCCTTGCCGGCGTCGATCTGCCCGGAGAGCCAGTCGACGCAGTACGCGGCGAGGCGGGTGGCGTGCACGCGGTCGAACGGGGTGGGGTTGCCGCCCTGCTGCAGGTGGCCCAGGACCATCGGGCGGACGTCGAAGTCACCGCCAGACTCCTCGGCGAACAGCTGGCACAGGAACTCCGTGGTGTAGCCCACGGAGGCCGCCTCGTTGCGGATGGCGAGGTGGAAGCGCCGGCCAGACCGGAAGCTGGCGACCATCTCGGCGACGTCGGCCGTGAGGTCGGCCAGCCGCACGCCCTGCTCGTGCAGGTACACGCGCTCGGCGCCGACGGACATCGCGCCCAGGAGGGCGAGGTAGCCGCAGTAGCGCCCCATCACCTCGACGACGAAGCACCGGCGCGAGGCCATCGCCGACTGCTTGAGCCGGTCCACGGCGCTGACGATCTCGTTGAGCGCCGTGTCCGCCCCGATCGCCATCTCCCAGCCGGGGAGGTTGTTGTCGATGGTGGTGGGCAGGCAGATGACCGGGACCCGGAACCCCGGGTAGCGGTCCCGCTCCTGGAGCATCCGGTAGGTGGCCTCGTAGGCGCGGTGGCCGCCGACCACCAGCAGCGCGTCGATGTCGTTGTTCTCCAGCGCGCGGCTCACGGCGTAGTACTGCTCGACGCTCGGCATCGCGCGGGTGGTGCCCAGCTCCGCGCCGCCGCTGCCCACCCAGCCCTCGACGTCGCCCCAGTCCAGCTCGCTGATCCGGCCGTCGATGAGGCCCTGATAGCTGCCTCGGACGCCCAGCATGGTGTGGCCGCGCGAGTGGCCGAACCGGACGGCGGCGCGCACCGCGGTGTTCATCCCCGGCGCGAGACCGCCTGCGTGCAGGATCGCGATCCGCGAACCGTCCTTGACCTGCGTTGGCGCCACCTGGGCGATGCCGTGGAACACCCGCACCATCTCGGTGAACGACGACCCGCGCGCGGCCATCGCGCCCTCGTAGTCGCCGGCCTCGATGAGGCGCGGGATGTCGCGCGTGCGCTCGACGGCCTCCATGAGCGGGGTCCGGTGCACCCGGTTGTGGCGCACCCCGATGAGCTGGGGCTCGTGGTCGGGCCCCGCGCCCACCACCTCGAGCGCCGCGGCGTGCCCCACCAGGGTGGGCATCCAGCGGTCGTACGCGCTGGGCGTGCCACCGCGCTGCACGTGGCCGAGGATCGTCACGCGGGTGTCCTCGCCGAGCCGCTCCTGCAGCAGGTCGCGCACGCCCTGGCTCGTGATCGGCCGGCCCTCGCGGTCCTGGGCGCCCTCGGCGACCACGACGATGCTGTCGCGGCGTCCGGCCGCCCGGCCGGCGCGCAGCCGGGCGCACATCTCGTCTGCCCAGCCCTCCGCCGGCGGGTTCTCCGGGATGAGCACGTAGTCCGCGCCGCCGGCGATGGCGCTCATGAGCGCGAGGTAGCCGCAGTGCCGGCCCATGACCTCGACGACGAAGGACCGCTGGTGGCTCGCCGCGGTGCTGGACAGCGCGTCGATCGCCTCGATGATGCGGTGCAGCGCGGAGTCGGCGCCGACGGTCATGTCGGTGCCGACCATGTCGTTGTCGATGGAGCCGACCACGCCGGCGATGACGAGGTGCGTGTGCTGCGCGGCCTGCTCCGCGGTGATCTCGCCGCGCTCGACGAGCTCCGCGAGGAGCCCGGTCCACTCGCTGCGGAACAGGTCGGCACCCGAGAGGGAGCCGTCCCCGCCGATGACCACGATCCGGTCGATGCCGTGCTGCACGAGGTTGCGCGCGGCCTTGAGCCGGCCCTCGCGCTGGCGGAAGTCGGTCGATCGCGCGGTCCCGATGACGGTGCCGCCGCGGTGCAGGATCGAGCCGACGGAACCCCAGTCGAACTTCCGGATCCGGTCCCCGCCGTCGACCAGGCCCTGCAGGCCTTCGTACACCGCGTACACGTCGGCGCCGGCCCCGATGGCCGTGCGGACCACGGCGCGGACCACGGCGTTCATGCCCTGGGCGTCGCCGCCGGAGGTGAGCACCGCGATCGCGGTGCGCGCGGGTGCCGGCCCGGTGCCGGCCTCGGTGCTCGTCCCGGTGCTCGCAGCTGTCGTGTCCATGCGTCATCCCTCGGTCAGCGGCGTGGCCTCGTCTGGAGCCTATTGGACGGTGGTCCGGGTGGGGATGGGCCCAAGGGTGCGGTGCGGGCACCCCGGCGTGGGCTAGGTGCGGCCCGCCGTCGGGACGCCGTCGCGGCGCAGCAGTCCCAGCAGCTCCTCGTGCGGACCGACGACGAAGGCCTCGTCGCCCGCAGCGAGCTCCGTCCAGCGCCGGACGGCCCGCCGGACCTCGCCGGTCCCGGCCCGGCGGATCGCCACGACGCGGCTGCGGGCGGTGAGCGAGTCGAGGCGCACGCCGTCCAGCCCGCCGCCGGGCGTCACCTGCACGCGCGCGTAGAGGAGCGGGACGTCGCCGGCGTAGAACGTGCCCAGCACCTCCAGGCCGAGCGCCGCACCGACGAACCACGGCGCCGCGAGCTCGTCGGTCGACCGGATGTGGCTGAGGCCGAAGGCCTGCCGCAGGGTGACAGCCAGGCGGCGGTCGAACAGCCGGATCGCGATCTGCACGTCGT
This sequence comes from Actinotalea sp., assembly GCF_035443605.1. Classification (NCBI taxonomy): domain Bacteria; kingdom Bacillati; phylum Actinomycetota; class Actinomycetes; order Micrococcales; family Cellulomonadaceae; genus Actinotalea; species Actinotalea sp. The sequence goes on from NZ_DAORSQ010000018.1 coordinate 26,226, forward strand.
CGTCGGGGTCCAGCTGGTCGCGCACCGCGAGCGCCACCTCGAGGTTGGTGAGGTCGTCGCTGGTGAGCACCGCCACCGCACGCGCCCGGGACAGGTTGACCAGCTCCAGCGTGCGGGCCAGCGTCGCGTCCCCGGCGACCACCCGGACGCCCAGGGCGCGCGCCTGCGCGAGGTAGCGGTTGTCCTCGTCGCGCTCGACGACCACCACGGGCGTGCCCGTCGCCCGCAGCGCCTCGGCCGCGCGCATGCCGATGGACCCGAGCCCGACGACGATGACGTGGCCGCGCAGCCCGGTCACCTCGCCGTGGCCGAGCTGCTCCTGGAGCCGACGGGACACCAGCAGGTTGGTGAGCAGGGCGTACGTGAGGGTGGCGAGCACCGCCCCGAGCACCATGAGCACCACGGCGTAGGCGCGCAGCCAGTCCGGCTGCTCGCGGAAGGAGAAGTCGCCGAAGCCGATGGTGGCGATGGTCTCGACGGTGAAGTAGACCGCGTCGAGCAGGCTCATCCGCGTGCCGTCTGCCTCCTCGTAGCCGACCAGCAGCACGAGCACGGAGACCAGCGCCAGGACGAGGAGGGCCGCGAGCACGCGGCGCAGGCGGGAGTCGGTGGCGCGCACGACGGCGCGGCTCCACCGCTGCAGCGTCGTCGCGCGCGGCGGGCGGTGGCGCGGCAGCTCGACCTGCGACGGGACGGCCGCGGGCCTGCTCCCGTAGCGAGCGCCGGGCGGTGCGGCAGCCACCGGCGGCGGCGCCGGGGCGAGCCGCGCCCACGCGCTCGCCTCGCCGAGCATGCTCAGCACGTCGCCGGGCCCGAGCTCGAGGTCGCGCCCGGGGCAGAGCAGCGGCTCGCCGTCCTCGCCCGCCCGGTGCACGGTGAGCGGCACGAGCTCCTCGCCGAACAGGTCGCGCAGCAGGCCGGCGCGGGGCGCCGTCGCGGTGCGGACCTGCACGATCTCCTCGCCCACCCAGAAGCCCTGACCGCCCTCGCCCAGGCAGGCCTCGACGATCGCCGGGGCCGCGACGGTGGCCTCGTCGAGCACGGTCACCCCGGCGTCGGCGCGCAGGGCGCGCGCGACGGCGGGGTTGCGGATCTGGGCGACCACGGTGATCTCGGGCCGCAGCCGGCGCACGAGCAGGGCGGTCTCCAGCGCGCCGAGGTCGTCCGTCGACAGGCAGACGACGGCCCGCGCGGCCGGCAGCCCGGCGGAGCTCAGGGCGGCGGCGGCGCCGTCGACGTGCGGCACCACGGTGGCGCCCATGGCCGTGGCCGCCTGCACCGCACCCGGCCGGGCGCCGTCGTCCACCGCGACCACGTCCACCCCGAGCGCCACGAGGTGCTCGACCACGCGCAGGCCGAGCCCCTCGAGCCCGTGCACGATGACGTGCCCGGCGGTGTCGTCCGTGAGGGGAGCCATGCACGCATGATCCCGCGTCGGGAGGGTCCGGCGGGGACGTTCCGGGTGCGCCGTGGGGCCAGGGCCGGGCCGGCGTGCGCGGCAGCGGTGCGCCGACGGTCGGCGGTCAGCCGTCGGCGGGCCGGCGCTTCTGCGGGTAGGGGGTGCGCCCCTCGGCGAGGTCGGCGACGAAGCCGGCGATCCGGCGGGCCCGGGTCTCGGGGCGCTTGGCCTGCGCCACCCGGTAGACGATCGACCACCGGTTGGTCGAGGTGAGGACGTCGAACCACGCCTGCGCGCGCGGCTCGGCGGCGAGCGCTGCGGCGAGGTCGTCGGGCAGCGGCGTCGAGGCTCCGCCGCCGTAGGCCGCCGCCCACCGGCCGTCGGCCTGCGCGGCCTCGACCTGCGCCCGCCCTGGCGGGAGCATCCGGCCCTCGGCCTCGAGCCGCGCGACGTGCCCGACGTTGCGGGCCGACCACACGCTCCTTGCCCGGCGCGGCGTCCACCGCTGCCACATGCTCTCGTCGTCCCGGCGGCGGGCCTGCCCGTCGATCCAGCCGAGGCACAGCGCCTCGTCGAGCGCCTGGTCGTACGTGAGGGACGTGACGGTCCCACCCTTCTTGTGCAGCGCCAGCCACACCCCGGGAGCGGTGGCGTGGTGCTCGGTGAGCCAGGCGTGCCACGCGGCGACGTCGGGCAGCACCAGCTCGGGGAGGTCGTCGGCCATGCGTCAACCCTCCCCCACCCCCGACGACCTCGCACCCCGCGCGTGCGCGCTGCCCCCGACCCTGCGCCTGCCCGTGCCGTGGAGCATCCGGAACGAGATCCGATCCGGATGTTCCACGCAGCGCGAGTGGCAGGTGTGCGTCGGGGCGCGACCCGGGCGGAATACCGTGCCAGACGGCGAGGTTGAGTCGAGCAGGCTCAACTCTCGGCGTCCGGACTTGCATCCGCGCCACGGTCGTCGCAGACTTGAGCCCAGCAGGCTCAACCAACGCCTGGACCAGCACGGCTCGCGGCTCCCGCCGGCGAGCGCCCCGCATCAAGGAAGGCAGTTCCCATGTCACGAGCGGTCGGGATCGACCTCGGCACCACCAACTCCGTCGTCGCCGTCCTCGAGGGTGGTGAGCCCACCGTCATCGCCAACGCCGAGGGCTCGCGCACCACGCCGTCGGTCGTCGCGTTCTCCAAGACCGGTGAGGTCCTCGTCGGCGAGGTCGCCAAGCGGCAGGCCGTCACCAACGTCGACCGGACCATCTCCTCGGTCAAGCGCCACGTCGGCACCGACTGGTCGGTCAAGATCGACGACAAGGACTACTCCTCGCAGGAGATCTCCGCACGCGTGCTGGGCAAGCTCAAGCGCGACGCCGAGCAGTACCTGGGCGAGGCCGTCACCGACGCCGTCATCACCGTCCCCGCGTACTTCAACGACGCCCAGCGCCAGGCGACCAAGGACGCTGGCCAGATCGCGGGCCTCAACGTGCTGAGGATCGTCAACGAGCCCACCGCCGCAGCCCTGGCCTACGGCCTGGAGCGCGGCAAGGAGGACGAGCTCATCCTCGTCTTCGACCTCGGCGGCGGCACGTTCGACGTCTCCCTGCTCGAGGTGGGCAAGGACGAGGACGCGTTCTCGACCATCCAGGTGCGCGCGACCTCGGGCGACAACCACCTCGGTGGCGACGACTGGGACCAGCGGATCGTCGAGCACCTCATCAAGGAGGTCAAGAACTCGACCGGCGTCGACCTGTCGAAGGACAAGATCGCCCTGCAGCGCCTGCGCGAGGCCTCCGAGCAGGCCAAGAAGGAGCTCTCCTCCGCCACGGCGACGACCATCTCCATGCAGTACCTCTCGATGAGCGAGAACGGCCCCATCCACCTGGACTCCAAGCTCACGCGCTCGCAGTTCGAGCAGATGACGGCCGACCTCCTCGAGCGCACCAAGGCGCCGTTCAACGCCGTCATCCGCGACGCCGGCATCAAGCTGGCCGACATCGACCACGTCGTCCTCGTCGGTGGCTCCACCCGGATGCCCGCGGTGACCGAGGTCGTCAAGGAGCTCACCGGAGGCAAGGAGCCCAACAAGGGCGTCAACCCGGACGAGGTCGTCGCCGTCGGCGCCGCGCTGCAGGCCGGGGTCATCAAGGGTGAGCGCAAGGACGTCCTGCTCATCGACGTCACGCCGCTGTCCCTGGGCATCGAGACCAAGGGCGGGGTGATGACCAAGCTCATCGAGCGCAACACCGCCATCCCGACCAAGCGCAGCGAGATCTTCTCGACGGCCGACGACAACCAGCCGTCCGTGCTCATCCAGGTGTTCCAGGGCGAGCGCGAGTTCGCCCGCGACAACAAGCCGCTGGGCACCTTCGAGCTCACCGGCATCGCGCCGGCGCCGCGCGGCGTGCCGCAGGTCGAGGTGACCTTCGACATCGACGCCAA
>NZ_DAORSQ010000019.1:0-4369 GCF_035443605.1 Actinotalea sp.
CGGGCACACGACGCGCCGTCGTGCCCGTCTACTCGCTGATGGTCGCGACCGAGCCCCTGGCCCCCGAGGTCTGGGCGGCCATCGGCCTGCGGCACGGCGAGACCTTCACGGACCACCGCCACCTCATCGTCTACGGCCAGCGCACCGCGGACGACCGGCTCGCGTTCGGCGGCCGCGGCGCGCCGTACCACTGGGGCTCGGCGATCGACCCCTCGTTCGACCACGAGCCGGCGGTCTTCGCTGCCCTGGAGCGCACCCTGCTCGAGCTCTTCCCCGTGCTGCGGGGCACCAGGGTGACCCACCGCTGGGGCGGGCCGCTGGGCATCGCGCGGGACTGGCACGCCGGCGTCGGCCTGGACCGACGCACGGGTCTTGCCTGGGCCGGCGGGTACGTCGGGGACGGCGTGTCGACGACCAACCTCGCCGGCCGGACCCTGGCCGACCTGCTCACCGGTCAGGACACCACACTGACGCGCCTGCCGTGGGTGGGCCACCGGTCGCCGGCGTGGGAGCCGGAGCCGTTGCGTTGGCTGGGCGTCAACGCCGGGCTGCGCGCGATGACCCTGGCGGACACCGAGGAGCGGCTCACCGGCCGACCCAGCGTCATCGCGCGCGTCATGGCCCCGTTCCTGGGCCACTGACGGTGCCGAGGTGAGCTTCGGGATCCTCGCCCTCGTCGGCACGGCCGCCCTGCTGGGGCCGCTGCTCGCCCTGCCGCACCGCTGGCGCCTGCCGGTCGTGGTCGGTGAGCTGGCCGCCGGCATCGTGCTCGGTCCGATGCTCACCGACCTCCTGACGCCGAGCGACCCGACCGTCACCTTCCTCGCCGACGTCGGGTTCGCGCTCGTCATGTTCGTCGCGGGCTCGCACGTGCCGGTGGGCGACGCACGGCTGCGCGGTGCGCTGCCGGTCGGGCTGCTCCGCGCGGCGCTCGTCGGTGCGGCGTCGGTGCCGGTCGCCGTGGTCATGGCGAGGGTCTCCGGTACCGGCCACGCTGCGCTCTACACGGTGCTCCTGGCGTCCTCGTCCGCCGCGCTCGTCCTGCCGATCGGCGAGTCCCTGCACCTGCGCGGGCCCTCGTTCCTTGCGCTCCTGCCGCAGGTCGCGGTCGCGGACGCGGTCGGCATCGCGGCACTGCCGCTCGTCATCGACCCCGCGCAGGCGGCCACGTCCGCCGTGGGCGCGATCGTCGTCGTCGCGGGCGCCGGGCTGCTCTTCGTGGTCCTGCGGGCGGTCGAGCGGCGCGGGTGGCGCAAGGCGATGCACGACGTGTCGCAGCGCCGCGGCTTCGCCCTGGAGCTGCGGGTCAACCTCGCGCTGCTCTTCACGCTTGCCGCCGTTGCGCAGGCCAGCCGGGTGTCGGTCATGCTCGCCGGTTTCTCGTTCGGGCTGGTGGTTGCCGCCGTCGGCGAGCCGCGGCGGCTCGTGCACCAGCTCTTCGCCGTCACCGAGGGCTTCTTCGGCCCGGTGTTCTTCGTCTGGCTGGGTGCGTCGCTCGACCTGCGGGCGCTGGCCGAGCGTCCCGCCCTCGTCGGCCTCGGCCTCGCCCTCGGGCTGGGCGCCGTGCTGACCCACCTCGTCCCTCGCCTGACCGGCCAGCCCGTCGCCGTCGGCGCGCTCGCCGCGGCCCAGCTCGGTGTGCCCGTCGCCGCGGCCGCGCTGGGCACCTCGACGGGGCTGCTCGACGCCGGTGAGCCGGCCGCCCTCATGCTCGGTGCGCTGCTCACCATCGCGGTCGCATCGGTCGCGGCCGAGCGCGTGCGGCGGGCCGAGCACGCCGCCGCCTGACGGCGCACCGCCGGACGTGCGGACCCGCGGACGGTCAGTGCCGCCCTGCGGGACGGGCGAGCACCTCGTGCGCCCGCGTGCGCGCCCACGCCTCGGCGGCGAGCACGCCCTCGAGCGTCAGCCCCGCCGGCGCGGCGGCGCCGTCGTGCTCGCCGAGCACGCGCTCGACGGTGTCCACGATGGCCGGGAAGCCGATCCGGCCATCGAGGAACGCCGCGACGCACTCCTCGTTGGCCGCGTTGTAGACCGCGGGATGGGTCGGCGACGCCGCGACGGCCGCACGGGCCAGCGCGACAGCGGGGAAGACGGCGTCGTCGAGCGGCTCGAACGTCCACGCGGTGGGCGACGACCAGTCGCACGGCGGGGTGACGGGGTCGAGCCGGTCCGGCCAGGACAGCCCCAGGGCGATCGGCAGGCGCATGTCGGGCGGGGAGGCCTGGGCGATCGTCGAGCCGTCGACGAACTCCACCATCGAGTGCACCACCGACTGCGGGTGGACCACCACGGTGATGTCGGACACGGGGACGTCGAACAGCAGGTGCGCCTCGATGAGCTCGAGGCCCTTGTTCATGAGGGTCGCCGAGTTGATCGTCACCACCGGGCCCATCGACCACGTGGGGTGCGCGAGCGCCTGGGCGGGGGTCACGGTCACGACCTCGTCGCGCGACCGGCCGCGGAACGGGCCGCCCGAGGCCGTGAGGATGATCCGGCGGACCTCGCCCCGCGCCCCGCCGCGCAGGCACTGGGCGATCGCGGAGTGCTCGGAGTCCACGGGGACGATCTGGTCCGGGCGCACCTGGGCCGCGCGGACGAGCGCACCGCCCACCACCAGGGACTCCTTGTTGGCCAGCGCGAGGGTGCTGCCCGCGGCCAGCGCGGCCAGGGTGGGGCGCAGGCCGACGGACCCCGTGATCCCGTTGAGCACCACGTCGGCGCCGCGTCCGGCGAGCTCTGCGACCCCCTGGGGCCCCACGAGCAGCTCGACACCGAGCCCGGCCAGCCCCCGCTCGGCCGCCACCAGCGTGATCTGCTCGAGCACCGCCGCGCCGGCCGCGCGGTCGGCGACGGCAACGGTCCGCGCACCGGTGGCGACCACCTGCTCGGCGAGCAGCCGCGGGTGGGCCCCGCCTGCGCTGAGGCCGATCACCTCGAACCGGTCGCCGTGCCGGGCCAGGACGTCGAGCGCCTGGGTGCCGATCGAGCCGGTGGAGCCGAGCAGGGTCACGGTGCGCCGCGCCGACGCGTTGGGGTGTGCCACAGGCGCATTCTCCCCCGCTGGCCCGCCTCCGTGCGATGATCGCGCCCATGGTCAACGACTCGCGTCTCGCATCCGGTGAGAGGGTCATCTTCTCCGCGCACTCCCACTGGAAGAACCTCGTCGGGCCCGTGCTCGTCACCCTCGCGGCCGTGGGTGCCGTGGTCTTCGGCCTGACCTGGCTGGTGCCGAGCCCCGAGGACCAGGCGTGGCAGCGCTGGACGATCCTCGCCGTCGCCACCCTCCTGACGCTGGTCTTCGGCCTGTGGCCGTTCCTTGGCTGGCTCGCGTCCACCGACACGCTGACCACGCGGCGCCTCATCAGCCGCCGTGGCGTGCTGTCCCGCGAGGGCAAGGACCTGCCGATCGACCGCGTGCAGTCCGTCAGCTACCGCCGCTCGGTGCTCGACCGCATGCTCGGCTGCGGAACGCTCATCGTGCAGACCGCCGGCGAGACGAGTGACGTCGAGCTGTACGACGTGGCGCACATCGAGCGGCGGATCCTGCAGGTCCAGGAGATCCTGCTCGACGAGCAGATCCCCGCCGAGGGCACCGTTGCACCGGGGAGCGCCGCACCGGAGCGACCCGCGAGGCCCGCTGGGCCCCCCGTGGCACCGGCGGACGGGGAGCCGACCGCCTGACGCCCGGCGTCGCGCCCCGACGGGCGCCGTGTCGGTGGGCTCGCCTAACGTGGAGGCACGGATCCACCACCCGCGAGGAGAGACCATGACCACCCTCGAGAACCGGCCCGGCACCGCCCTGCTCGTCGTCGACGTGCAGAACGACGTCGTCGGGGGCGCGCCGCACCGTGACACGGTGGTCGCCAACGTGGCCACCCTCGTCGACCGCGCGCGCGGCGACGGCGTCCCCGTCGTGTGGGTACGCCACTCCGACGATGGCCTGCCGCTGGGCACCGACGGCTGGCAGATCGTGCCGGAGCTGGTCCCCGGCGACGGCGAGCCGGTCGTCGACAAGTGCTACGGCGACTCCTTCGAGGACACCACGCTGGAGGGCGAGCTGGCGAGCAGGGGCGTCGGGCGGCTCCTCGTCGTCGGCGCGCAGACCGACGCGTGCATCCGCTCGACGCTGCACGGCGCCCTGGCCAGGGGCTACGACGCGACCCTCGTCAGCGACGCGCACACGACCGAGGACCTGACGCCGTGGGGCGCCCCGACGCCCGACCAGGTCATCGCGCACACCAACCTGTACTGGTCGAACCAGAGCGCGCCGGGTCGCACGGCCGGGACGGTCGCGACGGCCGACGTCGACTTCGGCCCGACGGCCTAGCGGGGCTCGTCCGGCTGGCCGTCCGGCTGGCCGTCCGGC
>NZ_DAORSQ010000019.1:4469-29571 GCF_035443605.1 Actinotalea sp.
CGGCCCGACGGCCTAGCGGGGCTCGTCCGGCTGGCCGTCCGGCTGGCCGTCCGGCGCGGTCTCCCAGTGGGCGGGCCGCCGGCGCCCGGCCGGCAGCCGCGTGGCGTCATCGCCGACGGCGGCGTCCAGCTGAGCCTGCGTGACGAAGAGCGCCCCACGCAGGTCGGCGCCGCGCAGCCGCGTGCCGCGCAGGTCCGCCCCCGTGAGGTCGGCCAGCCGCAGGTCGGCGCCGCGCAGGTCCGCGCCGACGAGCACGGCGCCGCGCAGCCCTGCCGCGCGCAGGTCGGCCCCCCTCAGGTCGGCACCGAGCAGCAGCGCTCCCCGGTGGTCCGGCGGGCTGGGACGTGCGGCCGAGCGGACGGCGGTGCTCACGGCGGTGAGCACCGGGTTGATGTCTCGCCGCACGGCGTCGACGTCGAGGGCCAGGAGGGTCGCGGCGTCCGAGCCGGCCAGCACCTCGATCGCGGCGAGGCCACGGTCCAGCTCCGCGAGGACGGCGTCCTCCGCCGTGAGCGCACGGGCCTCGGCGACCAGCCACGCCAGCTCGTGCAGGGCCCGGACCACCGGGAGCACGGCGAACATCGGCGCGGCCAGCCCCGGTGACGAGCGCCAGTCCCGACCACCGAAGACCACCTGGGTGACCTGCTGACCGGCGCCGAAGCAGTCGTAGACCGCGCAGCCGCCGAAGCCCGCCGGGCGCAGCCGGTCGTGGATCGTGCACCGCAGGTCCCCGGCGAGGTGCCGGCACGGACTCCCGGCGGGCTTGTCGATCGCGAAGTCGGCCGACGCCGCGAACGCGGGGGCGACGCAGCACAGCGCAGCGCACCGCGAGCAGTCGGCACGCCACCGCTGCGGCGAGCCATCGGCGGAGGTCACGGCTACTCGACGCCGAGCAGGACCTCGATCGCCCGGTCGCAGAAGGCGTCCACGGCCGGCTCGCCGTAGGCGTCGCGGCCCTTGGCCCGCCGGAAGTGCGCGTGGCGCACCTCGTCGGACGTCAGCGGCTGCCCGTTGTCGAAGTAGTCGATGAGGCGCTGGCACAGCGCGTCGACGTCGTCCGGCTCGTAGCCCTGCTCGTGCCGGGGCGCCGGGGCGAACCGCTCGCCGTCCGGCCGCGCGAGGCGGCCGTACAGGGTCCTGGCCTGCGAGGCCAGGTGCTCGAGCCACGCCTGCTGCCCATGGGTGGCGACGAACTCGGCGCGCTGGCGCGTGACGAAGGCGCGCTCGAGGCGGTCGAGCGCGCCGTCGACGGCCTCCGCCCGGTAGCCGCCCCGGACCATGTCGAACGCCCCGAGCCGCACGTCCCGGCCGGTCATCTGCTCGGGCACCTCGCCCTCGTACGCCTTGCGGGCGTGCGTGAAGAACTCGTCGACCTGATCGATGTCGTAGCCCGAGCGCAGGAGCCCGGCGGTCCGGAACATGTGGGTCATGGCCCCTCCTCCGCGGCCAGCTGGCCGCACGCACCGTCGATGTCACTGCCGCGGGTGTCGCGGATGGTCGTGGGGATGCCGCGCGCCCGCAGACGGTCGACGAACTCGGCCTCGACCGCCGGCTCGCTCGCCGTCCAGATGGAGCCCGGCGTCGGGTTCAGCGGGATGGGGTTGACGTGCACCCAGCCACGGCCGCGCGCCGTCAGCTTCTCGGCGAGCATGTCGGCCCGCCAGCCCTGGTCGTTCATGTCGCGGATGAGGGCGTACTCGATGCTCACGCGGCGCGCGGTCGCGTCGTAGTACCGCTTGGCCGCGTCGAGCGCCTCGTCGACCGTCCAGCGCGTGGTGATCGGCACGAGCTCGCGCCGCAACGCGTCGTCGGGGGCGTGCAGGGACAGCGCCAGGGTCACCGGAAGCCCCTCCGCGGCGAGCTTGTCGATCGCCGGGACAAGACCCACCGTGGAGACCGTGACGTTGCGCGCCGAGACACCGAACCCCTCGGGCTGCGGCGCGATGAACGCGCGCACGGCCGCGAGCACCGCTGCGTAGTTGGCCATCGGCTCGCCCATGCCCATGAACACGAGGTTGGACAGCCGGCCGGGGCCGCCGGCGATCTCGCCCCGGGCCAGCGCCCTGGCCGCCAGGCGCACCTGCTCGACGATCTCGGCCGCCGACATGTTCCGGGTCAGACCCAGCTGGCCGGTGGCGCAGAACGGGCAGGCCATCCCGCAGCCCACCTGGCTCGACACGCACAGCGTCGCGCGACCCGGGTAGCGCATGAGCACCGACTCGACCTTGACGCCGTCGTGCAGGCGCCACAGCGTCTTGACCGTGGTCCCGGCATCGGCCGTCAGCGTACGGATGGGCGCGAGCAGCGGTGGGAAGAGGGTCCCGACGAGCTCGTCACGACCGGCCGCCGGCAGGTCGCTCATGTCGGCCGGGTCCGTGGTGAGGTGGCTGAAGTAGTGCGTCGCGAGCTGCTTGGCCCGGAACGCGGGCTGACCGGCCTGCGCCATGGCCTCGCCGCGCTCGGCCGCGCTGAGGTCGACGAAGTGACGCGGGGGCTTGCCTCGGCGCGGGGCGCTCATCGTCAGGGTCAGCGGGGCGCGCCCCTCGTCTGCTGGACGCACGGCAGGGCGGGTGGGCTCGGTCATCAGACTCCCCCGGTCGGGACGGCCACGAGGAGGACGAGGTAGACGAGCGGCGCGCTGAGCAGCATCGAGTCGAGCCGGTCGAGCACGCCGCCGTGGCCCGGCAGCAGCGTGCCCATGTCCTTGAGCTCCAGGTCGCGCTTGAGCAGGGACTCCGCGAGGTCGCCCAGCGTGGAGGTCAGCACGGCGGCGAGCCCCAGCGCGATGCCGACGAGCGGCGAGCCGTCGAAGGCCCAGACCATGCCGACCGCGCCCACGGCACCGGCGAGGACCACAGAACCGCCCAGCCCCTCCCAGGACTTCTTGGGGCTGACGGACGGTGCCAGCGGGTGGCGACCCAGCAGCACCCCGGCGATGAAGCCGCCCGTGTCGCTGGCCACCGAGAGGAGCACGAACAGGGTGACCCGGCGTGCGCCGTCCGGCGCGGCGAGCATGAGCATGACGAAGCCGCCCATGAAGGGCAGGTAGGCCGTGGCGAAGATCGCCGCGGCCGCATCGCGCAGGGCGGGCGCCCCGGCGCCGTCGAGCACGCGCCACACCACGACGCCCCCGGACGTGAGCATGAACGCCACGAGCAGCGCCTCTGGCCCGCCGGCGTAGGCCGAGACGAGGATCCCCACCACGCCGACGAGCAGCGGAAGCAACGGCAGGGTGATCCCGCGGCGGGTGAACGCCTGGGCCAGCTCCCACATCCCTGCTCCGCAGAACAGGATGGCCAGGAGGATGAAGCCCTCCTTGCGGAACGCGAGGGAGGCGACGACGACCCCGAGCAGGCCGAGGCCCACGCCGATCGCGATCGGCAGGTCCCGACCGGCACGCGGGGTCGCCGAGGGGCCGCCCCCGGCGATCTCGGTTCCGGCTGTCTCGGCCATCAGACCTCGAGCAGCTCGCTCTCCTTGTGCGTGAGCACCTGGTCGACCAGGTCGACGTGGCGCTTGGTCAGCGCCTCGAGCTCCTTCTCGGCACGGGCCACCTCGTCCTCGCCTGCCTCGCCGTCCTTGGCGATCCGGTCGAGCTCGTCCTTCGCGCGCCGGCGGATGTTGCGCACGGAGATGCGGGCGTCCTCGGCCTTGTGCCGGGCGAGCTTGACGTAGTCGCGGCGGCGCTCCTGGGTGAGCTGCGGCAGCACGATGCGGATGGTCTTGCCGTCGTTCGACGGGTTGACGCCCAGGTCTGAGTCGCGCAGGGCCCGCTCGACGGCGCCAAGCGAGCTGACGTCGAACGGGGAGATGAGGATGGTCCGCGCCTCGGGGGTCGCGAACGACGCGAGCTGCTGCAGCGGGGTCGGCGAGCCGTAGTACTCGACGAGGATCTTGGTGAACATCGCCGGGTTGGCCCGTCCGGTCCGGATGGTGGCGAAGTCCTCCTTCGCGACCTCGACCGCCTTGTCCATCTTCTCCTCGGCCTCGAGGAGGGTGTCGTCGATCACCCGGTGCTCCTTCGTTCGTCTGGTCCTGCCGGTCCGCATCCTGCCGGGGCTCCGCCGGGTGGCGGCGCCGGTTCAGTCGGCGGTCAGCAACGTGCCGATCTTCTCACCCTGCAGGGCTCGCGTGACGTTGCCCTCCTCGCCCATGCCGAACACGCGCATGCGCACGTCGTTGTCGCGGCACAGGCTCAGCGCGGTGGCGTCCATGACCTCCAGGCCCTGGACCAGCGCGTCGGTGTAGCTCACGTGGTCGAAGCGCACGGCGTCGGGTGTGGTGCGGGGGTCGGCGGAGTAGACGCCGTCCACGCCGTTCTTGCCCATGAGCACCTCCTGGCAGTGGGTCTCGAGGGCCCGCTGCACCGCAACGGTGTCGGTGGAGAAGAACGGCATGCCGGCGCCGGCACCGAAGATGACGACCCGACCCTTCTCGAGGTGCCGGATGGCGCGCAGCGGGATGTACGGCTCGGCGACCTGCCCCATCGTGATCGCCGTCTGCACGCGCGTGCTGACCCCCGCCTGCTCGAGGAAGTCCTGCAGGGCCAGGCAGTTGAGCACGGTGCCGAGCATGCCCATGTAGTCCGCGCGCGCGCGGTCCAGGCCGCTGGCCGAGAGCTCTGCGCCGCGGAAGAAGTTGCCGCCGCCCACGACGATCGCCACCTGCACGCCGGTGCGTACGGCCTCGGCGATCTCGACGGCGACGCGGCGCACGACGTCGGGGGCGAGGCCGACGCCGCCGCCGCCGAACGTCTCGCCGGACAGCTTGAGCAGCACCCGACGCGCCGGGGGGGCCGTGCTGTGGTCAGTCCCGCCGATGTGCGTCACGGTGCCTCCTGGTGTGCCCACCGAGGCCCCGACGGCCCCGGGTCCTGCCTGTCCGGCGGCGGCCCGTGGGCCGCCGCCGGGTGGTGTCAGGCGCCGACGCGGAACCGTGCGAAGCCGGTGACGGCGCCGCCGGTCTCCGTGACGACCTGGCCGACGGACTTCTTCTGGTCCTTGGCGAAGGCCTGGTCGACCAGCACCGACTCCTTGAAGAAGCCGGTGAGGCGACCCTCGACGATCTTGGGCAGGGCAGCCTCGGGCTTGCCCTCGTTGCGCGAGGTCTCCTCGGCGATCCGGCGCTCGGAGGCGACGGTCTCGGCGGGGACGTCGTCCCGGGTGAGGTACGACGGGGAGTACGCGGCGATGTGCATCGCGACGTCCTTCGCGACGGCCGCGGCGGCAGCGTCGCTGCCGACGAGGACGCCGACCTGGGGCGGCAGGTCCTTGTTGACCTTGTGCAGGTAGACCGTGACCGCGGGGGCCGAGATCCGGGCGACGCGGCGCAGGACGAGCTTCTCGCCCAGCGTCGCGGCCGTCTCCTGGATGGTGTCCGCGACCGTGCTGCCGTCGACGACGGACGCGAGGATCGCCTCGACGTCCTGCGTGCCGGCGGCGACGGCGGCCGCGAGGACCTTGTCGGCCAGCGCGACGAACACCGGGCTCTTGGCGACGAAGTCCGTCTCCGAGTTGAGCTCGATGAGCGTGCCCGTCTGCCCGGCGGCGTCGTCAGCCACATGGGCGGCGACGAGGCCGTCGGAGGCCGAGCGACCCTCGCGCTTGCTGACGCCCTTGAGACCCTTGACCCGGATGATCTCCAGGGCCTTCTCGGCGTTGCCGTCGGCCTCGTCGAGCGCCTTCTTGACGTCCATCATCCCGGCGCCCGTGCGCTCGCGCAGGGCCTTGATGTCAGCGGCGGTGTAGTTCGCCATGGGTGTGTCCTTGTCTGTCGGTGTGGGCAGGCGCCGGAGCGTCAGCGCGCGGTCTCGGCGTCGGCGGCGGGCGCGATGTCGGCGACGGGCTCGGCCTCGGCGACCGGGGCGGCCTCGACGACCGGCTCGGCATCGACGACGGGGGCGACCTCGACGACCGGCTCAGCCTCGACGACCGGGGCGACCTCGACCACCGGCTCGGCCTCGACGACCGGCTCGGCAACGACGACCGGGGCCGCGACGGTCTCGGCACCGGCAAGGAGCTCGCGCTCCCACTCGGCCAGCGGCTCGGACGCCGCGGTGTCCTCGGTCGCGGCGGCCTTGCCGGAGTGGCGGGCGATGAGGCCCTCGGCGACGGCGTCGGCGATCACGCGGGTGAGCAGGGAGACGGCGCGGATCGCGTCGTCGTTGCCCGGGATCTGGTAGTCGACCATGTCGGGATCGCAGTTGGTGTCGAGGATCGCGATGACCGGGATGCCCAGTTTGCGCGCCTCGTCGACGGCGAGGTGCTCCTTGTTGGTGTCGACGATCCACACCGCGGACGGCACACGGGCCATGTCCCGGATGCCACCGAGGGTCTTGGCGAGCTTGTCGCGCTCGCGGCGCATGATGAGCAGCTCCTTCTTCGTGAAGCCGCTGGACGCGACGTCGTCGAAGTCGATCTCCTCGAGCTCCTTGAGGCGCTGCAGGCGCTTGTTGACGGTGGTGAAGTTGGTGAGCATGCCACCGAGCCAGCGCTGGTTGACGTAGGGCATGCCGACACGGGCGGCCTGCTCGGCGACGGGCTCCTGCGCCTGCTTCTTCGTGCCGACGAAGAGGATGGTCCCGCCGTGGGCGACCGTCTGCTTGACGAAGTCGTACGCGCGGTCGATGTACCCGAGCGACTGCTGCAGGTCGACGATGTAGATGCCGTTGCGCTCGGTGAAGATGAACCGCTTCATCTTGGGGTTCCAGCGGCGGGTCTGGTGCCCGAAGTGGACACCGCTCTCGAGCAGCTGGCGCATGGTCACGACGGCCATGGCACGTCCTTCCGGCGCAGCCCGCGGGGCTGCGCATCAGCAGGCGGGCCGAGGTGGCCCGCATCCGGTTGTCGGCACCGGTCGGGATGACCGGACGCCCCTGGCGCCTCGCCGTGCCGACGCCGGGGCCGAGGCCCCGGACCGCTGCCGGCACGCGCTCCCGCCCCGGATCGCTCCGGTGCTGGCGGGAAGATGGCGCGCGATGTCACCCGGCGGACCGGGCGCGACGGCCATGCTACCGGATGCGGGCCCTCGGCCGCCGTCCCGGCGGGGCGCCCGTCCACACGCCCCGCCGGGCGCCGCGTCGTCCACCGGCCCGCGGCACCCCGGTCGGACCTGCTGCGGGGGTCGGGCACCGTGGGGACGTGCCCGCCGACCACCCCTCCCCCGCACCGCCGGAGCCGACCCGCAGGGCGCACGCGATCGCCGCCGCGACCGGTGCGCTGCTCGCCCTCACGGCGCTCATCGGCGCCCCCGTCGGATCAGCCGAGGTGTGGGCCCCGGCCCATCCGGGCGCCAGCACGGAAGTCTCCCCAGCACACCCGGCCGCCGACACCGCGGACACCGCGGACACCGCGGACACCGCAGCCGCCCACGCCGCGCCCGTGGCCGACGCCCGTGTCGTCTCGGCCTTTCGTCCACCGGCGCGGCGCTGGTCTGCCGGGCACCGCGGCGTCGACCTCGCGGCGGCGCCCGGCGACCCGGTCCTCGCCCCCGCGCCCGGCGTGGTGACGTTCCAGGGCGTCGTCGTCGATCGCTCCGTGGTGGTGCTCACGCACCCCGACGGGCTGCGCACGAGCCTGGAGCCCGTGGTCGGCTCGCTGCCCCTCGGCTCCACCGTGGTGCGGGGGGACGTGGTCGGCGCCGTGGAGGACCGCCCCGGCCACTGCCCCGAGCGGTGCGTGCACTGGGGTGTGCGCCGGGGGCGGGACTACCTCGACCCGCTCAGCCTGCTCGCGGGCGCCGGGCCGGTGGTGCTGCTGCCGGTCCCGCCGTGAGCCGGCCGACCGCCGCAGGCTGCCGTCCACGACCGTGATCACGACCGCGATCAGACGCGTTCGCTCTCCTGCAGGAAGGTCCGCAGGCGCAGCATCGCCGCCGTGTGCATCTGGGAGATCCGGGACTCGGTCACCCCGAGCACCCGGCCGATCTCGGCCAGGGTCATGTTCTCGTAGTAGTACAGGACCAGGACGATCTTCTCGCGCTCGCCCAGCCGTTCGATCGCCCGCGACAGCAGCACCTTGGTCTCGGCGGCCTCGACGTTGCCCGCGGGATCGGTCGCGTCGGGGTCCTCGAGCGTGTCCAGGAGCGACAGGGAGTCGCCACGCTCCGAGCCGGCGCCGAGCATCTCGTCGAGCGCGGCCACGTTGACCGTCGACAGCTGGGTGAAGATGGCGCGCAGGTCGTCCACCCCGATCTCGAGGCGGGCCGCGACCTCCTGCTCGGTGGGCGCGCGGCGCAGCTCGCCCTCGAGCTCGGCGAACGCACGGTCGACCGCTCGGGCCTTGGTGCGGACCGAGCGCGGGATCCAGTCGATCGAGCGCAGCTCGTCGATGATCGCGCCGCGGATCCGCGAGCTCGCGTAGGTCTCGAACTTCACCGCGCGGTCGAGCTCGTACTTCTCGATCGCGTCGATGAGGCCGAACATGCCGTAGGACACGAGGTCCGCCTGCTCGACGGTCGAGGGAAGGCCGGCACCCACCCGCCCCGCGACCATGGTCACCAGGGGGGCGAAGTGCAGGATGAGCTTCTCGCGGGCACCGCGGTCCGCCGTCAGCTTGAAGGTGCGCCACAGCGTGTCGACGGCCCGCGCCTCCTCGGTCAGCGGTTCCGGCTGCGGGGTCGGCCGGTCGACGACCGCCGGTGCGGGGGCGTCGTCGTTCTCGGTGCGGGCCGGGGTCGGCATCGGCTGCCTCTCAGGCTCGAGGGTGGGCTTGGAGGTAGGACACGCGCAGGCGATCGGCGCTGACGTGCGTGTAGCGCTGCGTCGTGGCGAGGCTGGCATGGCCGAGGATCTCCTGCACGCTGCGCAGGTCGGAGCCGCCCTGGAGCAGGTGGGTCGCCGCGGTGTGGCGCAGGGCGTGCGGGGCGATGTCGTCGACCCCGGCCAGCTGGGCCGCGCGGTGCACGGCGGTGCGTACCTGGCGCTGGTCGATGCGCTGACCGCGCCGCCCGAGGAAGGCGGCGGGGCCGGACGTCGACGTGGCGAGCGCCGGCCGGCCCTGCGCGAGCCAGGCGGCCATCGCACGGGCGGCCGGGACGCCGTACGGCACGATGCGCTCCTTGGCGCCCTTGCCGAACAACCGCACCAGGCGGTCGGTGCCCTGGAGGTCGTCGACGTCGAGCGCCACCAGCTCCCCGACGCGCGCGCCCGTGGCGTAGAGGAGCTCGAGGACGGCCCAGTCGCGCAGCGCGACGGGGTCCCCGTCCGCAGCCGTCCGGCGCGCCACCTCCAGCAGGTCGGCCGCGGGGCGGACACCGAGCGCACTGGGCAAGGGCGATCCCGGCTGGGCTGTGACGAGACGGACCGCGGGGTCGCGGGCGATGCGGCCGTCCTGGACGGCCCAGGCGTAGAACGCTCGCACGGCGGCGCCGCGGCGGGCGATCGTCGCGCGCGTCAGGTGCGTGGTCACCATGGCGGCGAGCCAACCCCGCAGCAGCGGCAGGTCGACGTCGTCCCACGCGACGCCGTGGCGACGCGCGTAGGCAAGGACGTGCCTGACGTCGCCGCTGTAGGCGCGCACGGTGTGCTCGGACAGCCCGCGCGCGGCGCGCAGGTGCACACCGAAGGCCGCCACCACCTCATCGGTCATGGCCACCCTGTCCGCAGTCGCAGGTCGCACATGACCTACCGTGGCCCGTCCGAGCCCTGGTCACAACCCGGACCCGGCAGGTTTCACCCGTCGCGCGGGCGCTCGGGCGCCTGCGGTGTCTCAGATCTCGGATCGTGTGCGTCGTGCGCTCCTCGGGTCGACCGTCGCCACCGGCCATCGTCCTGGACCGCGTACCCGGCGAGCTCGAGCCTACCGAGGCAGGAGCGAAGATCACCGAGCGACAGGCCAGAAGCGCGGGTCAAGGCCTCGGGCCGGACGCCGGAGCGCAGGGGCAGCGCGTCGAGCACCCGCCGGACCTCGGGTGACATGCCGTCGCCGGGGACGTCGGCGACCATCGGCTCCGGTGCCGGGCCGCCGCCCGCGAGCTCGAGGACCTCCGGGGCGTCCGTGACGCACACGGCGGCCCCCTCGCGGAGCAGCCGGTGGCACCCCGCCGACGCAGCGGACGTCACGGGCCCCGGCACGGCGCCCACGGGTCGCAGCAGCCCGGCCGCGTGCCCGGCGGTGCTCAGCGCCCCGGACCGCCACGCCGCCTCCACGACGACCGTCGCCCGTGTCAGGGCTGCGATGAGCCGGTTGCGCTGGAGGAACCGGGTGCGGCTCGGCACCGACCCCACGGGGACCTCGCTGACCAGCGCGCCGGTCTGAGCCGCGGCGGCCAGCAGCCGGACGTTGCCTGCCGGGTAGGGCCGGTCCAGGCCACCGGCGAGCACCGCGACGGTGCGGCCCCCGGCGGCGATCGTCGCCCGGTGCGCGGCGGCGTCGATCCCGTAGGCCCCACCGGACACGACCGTCCAGCCAGCGTCCGCCACCCCGCCCGCGACCTCCGCCGCGACGCGCTCGCCGTAGGGCGTGCACGCCCTCGCCCCGATGAGGGCGACCGAGCGCTCCAGCAGGGGCTCCAGCGGCGCGACGCCCAGCTGCCACAGGCACGCCGGAGCCGCAGGGCCGAGGTCGTCGAGCCGCGCTGGCCAGCAGGGCTCCTCGGGCACGAGCACGCGCCCGCCCAGCCGGACGACGGCGTCGATGTCGCGCCGCGGGTCGAGACCCTCCCGCCGTGCAGCCCAACCGCCCAGCGCGCGGTCCAGCCGCGCGAGGGCCGGGGCGCTCAGGCCAGCGTGCGGTCCGCCACCGGCGGCACCGCGCAGCCAGGCCGCGCGGACCCAGTCGAGCGCCTCGACGGGTCCGAGCGCCTGCACGAGCGCCCCCGCGACCAGGTCGCCCGGCTCGACGAGCCGGCTCCACGCCGCCCTGGCGTGCACCACGGCGGTGTCGGGCCCGTGCGGCACCGGGCCGCCGGCTGCCGGCGCGCTCATCCGCCCACCTGACCCCGGGTGCGCAGCAGCAGGGCCTGCCCCACCTGCTCTGGCCCCGGCACCGCGAGGCCGGCGAGGTCGGCCAGCGTCCAGGCGACGCGGAGCACGCGGTCGACGCCGCGCAGGCTCAGCAGCCCGGTGTCCAGCGCGCGGTCGAGGTCGCGGTGCACCGCCGGCCCGCCGTGCGCGCGCAGCCACGTCCCTGGCACCTCGGCGTTGGTCCGCCACTCCGTCCCGCGCAGCCGCTCCGTCGCCGCAGCCCGCGCCGCGGCGACGCGTGCGCCCACGACGGCAGTGCTCTCCGGGCTCACGGACGCCGTCCGCTCGGCTCGGGTGACCGGCAGCACCTCGAGCTGCATGTCCACGCGGTCGAGGAGCGGTCCCGACAGGCGCGAGAAGTACCGTCGCCGCGCCAGCGAGGTGCACGAGCAGTCCAGCCCCTTGCCGACCGACCGGCCGCACGGGCACGGATTCGCGGCGAGCACCAGCTGGAAGCGAGCCGGGTAGCGCGCCGTGCCGCCGGAACGGTGGATGACCAGCTCACCGTGCTCGAGCGGCTGCCGCAGGGTCTGCAGCACGCGCGGCGAGAACTCCGGGGCCTCGTCCATGAAGAGCACCCCCCGGTGGGCCCGCGACGCGGCACCGGGGCGGGGCAGACCCGATCCCCCGCCGACCACCGCGGCCGGGGTGGCGGTGTGGTGCGGGTCCTCGAAGGGCGGTCGCCGCAGCAGGCCGCCCGCCGGGTGGAAGGTCCCGGCCACCGAGTGGATGGCCGTGACCTCGACCGCCTCGCGCTCGTCGAGGTCCGGCAGCAGCCCCGGGAGCCGCGCAGCGAGCATGGTCTTGCCCGCCCCGGGTGGCCCGACCATGAGCAGGTGGTGGCCGCCGGCCGCCGCGACCTCCAGCGCCCAGCGCGCGGGTGCCTGGCCCAGCACGTCCGCCAGGTCGGCGCCACCGGGGCGCGGGGCGACATCCGGCTCGAGCAGCATCGGCCGGTCGTCTGCCGGCACATCCACCTCGGCGCCGTACCCGTGCGCCACCTCGGCGAGGCTGCCGGCTGCCACCACCTGCGCGCCCGGAACGAGCGCTGCCTCCGCGGCGTTGCCGAGCGGGACGACCACGCGACGATGGCCAGCGGCCACCGCTGCCGCGACCGCCGGGAGGATGCCGCGCACGGGCCGCAACCGGCCGTCGAGGCCGAGCTCGCCGAGGTGGACCGTGCCCGCCACGGCGTCGGCGGTGCACGCCCCGGCACCGGCCAGGGTCGCCACGGCGATCGCCAGGTCGAACCCCGAGCCCGCCTTGGGCAGCGAGGCGGGCGAGAGGTTGACGGTGATCCGGCGCTGCGGCCAGGCGAGCCCGCTGGAGTGCACGGCAGCCCGCACGCGGTCGCGCGCCTCGGCCAGCGAGGCGTCCGGCAGCCCGACGAGGGCGAACCCCGGGACGGAGGCGGCCAGGTGCGCCTCGACCTCGACGACGTGACCCGTGAGCCCCACGATGGAGACGCCGAGCGTGCGTCCCAGCCCCATCAGGACACCCCTCGCAGGTGCTCAACGGTGGCCGGGCCGCTGCGCGCCGTGCGCACCGCGATGACGTCGATCCGCACGCTGCGCGGGTGGACGTCGTGCGTCGCGAGCCACTGCCCCGCGAGCCGGCGGAGCCGGGCGAGCTTCACCGGGGTGACGGCCTCGGCCGGGTGACCGAACCCGTCGCCGGAGCGCGTCTTGACCTCCACGACGACCAGCTCGGTGCCCGCCAGCGCGACGATGTCGAGCTCCCCGCCCGTACCGCGCCAGTTGCGGTCGAGCACCTGCCACCCGGCGCGCACCAGGTGCGCGGCAGCGACGTTCTCGCCGTACCGTCCGACGGCATCCTTGGCCCGCATGCGACCACCTCCGCACCCACCGTGGGGCACGTGCGACGGTCACCGCCGGGAGGGTCCCGTCGCCTGGGGACGAACCTCGCGGACGGGGTACCTGTGGAGCACCCGTGCGCGGCCGTGCCGGACCGTGCGCCTCAGCGGCGGAACGCGCCGCCGTCGGGCAGGTCGAGGTCGGTCTTGACGAGCTCCTCGACGTTGACGTCCTTGAACGTCACGACACGCACGGCCCGGACGAAGCGGGCCGACCGGTAGACGTCCCACACCCACGCGTCGGTGAGCGAGACCTCGAAGTACACCTCGCCGGCGGCCGAGCGAACCTGCAGGTCGACCTGGTTCGCCAGGTAGAACCTGCGCTCGGTCTCCACGACGTAGGCGAACAGGCCCACGACGTCGCGGTACTCGCGGTAGAGCGCGAGCTCCATCTCGGTCTCGTAGTTCTCGAGGTCCTCGGCGCTCACGCGTCCATCATGGACCATGCGCGCGGGTCGTCCGTGCCGAGCAGGTCGACGGCGGACGCCGACGGGACGGTCCCGCCTGCCTGCGGGCCCCTGTCCGGCAGACGCCAGCTACGGCGGTGGTGCTGCGTCGTGCCCAGGTCACGCAGCGCGGCCAGGTGCTCGGGCGCCCCGTAGCCCTTGTTCTCGTCCCACCGGTAGGCCGGGTGCGTCGGCGCGAGATCGACCATGAGCGCGTCGCGCTCGCACTTGGCCAGGACGCTCGCCGCGGCCACCGAGGAGCACGTCCGGTCCGCCTTGACCCGGGTCACCACGCGCGGCGCGCCGAGGGATGCCCACGCGACCAGCCCGCCGGCCCCCGCCGGTTCGCTGCCGTCGTCGCGTCCGTCGGGTCCGCCGAGGCCGCGAAGGCCGTCGAGCAGGTCCGCCGCAGGGCAGCTGAGCCAGTCGTGCGAGCCGTCCAGCAGCACGACGTCGACGCGCAGGTCCAGCGACGCCAGCGCCCGGCACCCGGCGAGGCGCAGCGCGGCGACGATCCCGACGTCGTCGATCTCCGCAGGGCTCGCGTGCCCGACCGCGCGCGCCCTGCCCCAGCGCCCGAGGGGGCCGAGCAGCGCCGTGCGGGCCGCGGGGCGCAGCAGCTTGGAGTCCGCGACCCCCGGCGGGCAGGCTCGGGTGCCGAGGTCCACCGCGACCACCCCCACGCTCACCGGTCCGGCCAGCGCACCACGACCGACCTCGTCCATCCCCGCGACGACACCGGCGCCGGCGCGCAGCAGCGAGCGCTCGTGCCGCAGGTCGGGCCGCCCGCTGCGCCCGGCGGCCCGGGGCGCCGTGCTCACGGCGTCGCCGGCTCGCCCACGTCGGCGAACGTCGCCCCGGGGTTGCGCAGCAGGCCGATCCGGTCGAGCGGCCAGAGCGTGACGAAGGCCGTCCCGACGACGTCGGCCAGCGGGACGCTGCCGCCCCCGGGACCGCCCTGCTGGTAGCGCGAGTCCTGCGAGCTCTGCCGGTTGTCACCCATGACCCACAGGGCGCCGGCGGGGACCACGACGGAGAACTCCATCTCGCTGGGGATCGACCCGGCGGCGATGTACGGCTCGTCGATCGGCACGCCGTTGACGATGAGCCGACCCTGCTCGTCGCAGCACTCCACGGTGTCCCCCGCCACACCGATGACGCGCTTGATGAGGTGCTCGCCGGAGTCCTGCGGCAGCAGGCCGATGTAGGTCAGCACCGAGGTGATCCGTCGGCTGAGCGCCGTGCTGGTGTCGGGACCGGGGTCCGGCAGCCAGCCCCCCGGGTCCTTGAACACCACGACGTCCCCGCGGTGCACCTCGAACGGCCCCGGGACGAGCTTGGAGACGAGCACCCGGTCACCGACGAGCAGCGTGTTCTGCATCGACCCGCTGGGGATGAAGAAGGCCTGGGCGAGGAACGTCTTGATGACCAGGGAGAGCACCACCGCGCTGACGACGATGATCGCGGCCTCGCGGACGAGCACGAGGAACCCCGCCCGCTGCGGTTCCGTCCGGGGGCGGTGCCCGGGGCCGAACGGCTCGTCGGCGCCGTCGTCGCGACGGTGCTGGGGCACGGCGGGATCGCGGTCTGTCACGCGCACACTCTGCCATGCCCACCCGTGGCGGGCCGCAGACGCCGACGGGCGGCCACCCTTGTGGGGGTGGCCGCCCGTCGGCGTCTGCGGAGGGTTACCGGCCGGCCGGCGTGTCCCGCTTCTCCTTGATCTTCGCCTTCTTGCCGCGCAGCTTGCGCAGGTAGTACAGCTTGGCCCGGCGGACGTCACCACGGGTGACGACCTCGATGGACTCGAGCGACGGGGAGTGCACCGGGAAGGTGCGCTCGACGCCGACGCCGAAGCTGACCTTGCGGACGGTGAAGGTCTCGCGCACGCCGCCGCCGGAGCGGCGGATGACGACGCCCTGGAACGCCTGGATGCGCGAGCGCGTGCCCTCGACGACCTTGACGTTGACCTTGAGCGTGTCCCCCGGGCGGAAGTCGGGGATGTCGGACCGCAGCGAGGCTGCGTCGACCGAGTCGAGGATGTGCATCGGATCTCCTTCGCGCTGCCGCCAGGTCAGTCGCGTCACGGGGCCGCCGCAACGGCGGCCCGACGGTTCAGGTGGTGGGTGCGAACCTCGCTGCCGTGACCGTCTCCCCTGGGGCAGAGACGCGGCGGACGCACACCAACGGGTCAGTCTGCCACAGGCTCCGGGGTCGAAGCCACGCCGGGCGTGCCGTCCGGCCTCACGACTGGCCGGTCGTCTGGCCGGTCGTCTGGCCGGGTCGTGCGCTCCGCGAGCGCGTCCAGGACGGCCCGGTCGTGGCGGTCGAGACCCGCCGGGTCGAGCGCGTCGACGAGGTCGGGGCGCCGTTGGGCCGTGCGCTCCAGGGACCGGTCGCGGCGCCAGCGGGCGATCCGCGCGTGGTGGCCCGAGAGCAGCACGTCGGGCACCGCCAGCCCGCGCCACGCCGGCGGGCGCGTGTAGACGGGGTACTCCAGCAGGCCCGCGGCACCGTGCGACTCCTCGACGAGGGACTCGGGGTTGCCCACCACCCCCGGCAGCAGCCGGGCGACGGCCTCGACGACCACGAGCGCCGCGACCTCGCCGCCGTTGAGCACGTAGTCGCCCAGGGAGACCTCGGTGACCCGCACACCGCGGGACCGGTAGTGCTCCGCGACGCGCGCGTCGATCCCCTCGTACCGCCCGCACGCGACGACGAGGTGCTCGGCCCCGGCCAGGCGCTCGGCCGTGCGCTGGGTGAACGGTTCGCCGGACGGCGTCGGCACCAGCAGCTCTGGCACGAGGTCGGGGTTCGCGGCGAGCAGCGCGTCGAGCGCCTCGCCCCAGACGTCGGGCTTCATCACCATGCCGGCCCCGCCGCCCAGCGGCGTGTCGTCGACCGTGCGGTGCCGGTCGGTCGCCCAGTCGCGCAGGTCGTGCACCCGCAGCTCGAGCAGACCCGCGGCCCGCGCCCTGCCGACGAGCGAGAGCTCCAGCGGCGCGAGGTACTCCGGGAAGATCGTGACGACGTCGATCCGCACGTCAGGCCTCGTCCGACCCCACGTCGGCGGTCGGGCCGGCGGCGCCGCCGTCGTCGTCGTCGGCCTCGTCGTCGTCGACCGGGCCGTCGGCCGCGAGCAGCCCGTGCGGCGCGTCGAGCACCACGCGCCCCCCGGGGACGTCGACCACCGGGACGATGGCGCGGACGAAGGGCACCAGCGTGCGCTGCCCCCCGGTCTCCCGGACCACCAGCGCGTCCTGGGCCGGCAGGTGCTCCAGACCGATCACCTCGCCCACGACGGTGCCGTCGAGCCGCTCGACCCGCAGGCCGGCGAGCTCGTACGGGTACCAGGCGTCCTCCTCGGTGGAGTCCTGCGCCGGCACGACGAGCTGCACGCCGCGCAGGGCCTCGGCGCCCGTGCGGTCGGCGACCTGCTCGAAGCCGACGAACCAGTGGTCGCCCTGGCTCCGCACGCGGGCGACGGTCAGCGGGCCGACGGCGGGCGGGTCGGTGGCGAGCACCGCGCCGACCGTGAAGCGCTGCTCCGGCACGTCGGTCCGCACGTCCAGGACGACGTCGCCCCGCAGCCCGTGGGCGCGGCCGATCGTCGCGACGGCCAGGTCCATGGGGTTCCTCCGCGGGTCGGGTGGGGCAAGACTCAGGCCCGGCCCCCAGGGTACGGGGGCCGGGCCTGCTGGTCGTGCGGGCTCAGCGCCGGTCGACGTCCACGACGTCGACCCGGACCGAGCCGTCGCCGAGCGCGCCGACGACGGTGCGCAGCGCGCGCGCCGTGCGGCCGCTGCGGCCGATGACGCGCCCGAGGTCCTCGGGGTGCACCCTGACCTCCAGCACCTCGCCGCGCCGCAGGGCCCGACCGGTGACCTGGACGTCGTCCGGGTGGTCCACGATGCCGCGGACCAGGTGCTCGAGCGCGTCGGCGAGCATCAGGCCTCCGGAGCCGTCTCGGCGGTCTCGGCGGGTGCCTCGACCGGCGCGGCGGCGGCGACAGCTGCCTTCGCCTTCGCGTCGGCGTGCTTGGCCTTGGCCTTCTCGGCGGCGTCGGCAGCGGCGGCCACGGCGGCGGCGGCGTCGACGACGGCACCGGCCTTGGTCCGCAGCGTGCCCTCGGTGCCGGGCAGGCCCTTGAAGGTCTGCCAGTCACCGGTGATCTTGAGCAGCACGAGGACCTGCTCGGACGGCTGCGCGCCGACGCCGAGCCAGTACTGCGCACGCTCGCGGGAGATCTCGATGAACGAGGGCTCCTCGGTGGGGTGGTACTTGCCGATCTCCTCGATCACGCGACCGTCGCGCTTGGTGCGCGAGTCGGCGACGACGATGCGGTAGTACGGCGCATGGGTGGTACCGATGCGCTTCAGACGGATCTTGACGGCCACAGTGGTGGTCTCTCCTGGTTCTGCCGGGGTGGTCCCCCGCGCGCACACCCGTGGGGCAGGTGGTCGAGAGGGGCCGAGGACGCGGTCGTGGACGGCTAGAGGGTCCGCCACGCCGGGTACAGCGGGTTATTGTGCCAGACCCGGCGGGCCCGGTGGTACCGCGGTGCCGCGTCAGCGCCCGAGGAGCTTCTCGATGCCGGGCGGCAGCTGGAGGGTGGCCGGGTCCGCGGCCGGCGGCGCCGCGGGTGCGCCCAGGCCGAAGGCTGAGCCGGGGGCCGACGGCACCCCGGCGGGACGCCCGCCGTCGCGCTCCTGCTGGGCCCGCTTGGCCGGGTTGCCCGACCTTCCCTTGACCTTGCGCTGCGGCGGCGTCTTGCCGCGAGACTTCTTGCCGCCCATGCCCGGCAGGTTGCCCATCCCCGGCAGGCCCATGCCCCCGCCGCGCGCCATCTGCTTCATCATCTTCTGCGCCGCGGTGAACCGCTCGAGCAGCTGGTTGACGTCGCTCGGGCTGGTGCCGGAGCCGCGCGCGATGCGGGCGCGCCGCGAGCCGTTGATGATCTTGGGCGCCCGGCGCTCGGCCGGCGTCATCGACCGGACGATGGCCTCGATCCGGTCGACCTCGCGCTCGTCGAAGCCCTCGATCGCCTCCCGCATCTGCCCCATGCCCGGCAGCATCCCGAGCATCTTCTTCATCGAGCCCATCTGGCGAAGGCCCTGCATCTGGACCAGGAAGTCCTCGAGCGTGAAGTCCTCGCCCCCGGCGAGCTTGCCCGCCATGGCCTCGGCCTGCTCCGCGTCGAACGCCTTCTCCGCCTGCTCGATGAGCGACATGACGTCGCCCATGTCGAGGATGCGCGAGGCCATCCGGTCCGGGTGGAAGACCTCGAAGTCGGTGAGCTTCTCGCCGGTCGAGGCGAAGAGGATCGGCCGGCCCGTGACGCTCGCCACGGACAACGCTGCACCGCCGCGCGCGTCACCGTCGAGCTTGGACAGCACCACGCCGGTGAAGCCGACGCCGTCGGCGAAGGCCTGCGCGGTGAGCACGGCGTCCTGGCCGATCATCGCGTCGACGACGAAGAGGATCTCGTCCGGCTGGACGGCGTCGCGGATGTCCGCGGCCTGCTGCATCATCTCGGCGTCCACGCCGAGGCGGCCGGCGGTGTCGACGATGAGCACGTCGTGCTGGCGCGTGCGCGCGGTCGCCAGGCCGTCGCGGGCCACCGCCACGGGGTCCCCCGCGGCGACGTCGGCGCCCTCGTAGCCCTCGCGGGCGCCCGGGTGCGGGGCGTAGACCGGCACGCCCGCGCGCTCCCCGACCACCTGGAGCTGGGTGACGGCGTTGGGGCGCTGCAGGTCCGCCGCGACGAGCAGGGGCGTGTGCCCCTTCTCGCGCAGGTGCAGCGCCAGCTTGCCGGCCAGGGTCGTCTTGCCCGCGCCCTGCAGCCCGGCCAGCAGGATGACGGTGGGCGGGTTCTTGGCCAGAGCCAGGGGCCGCTGCACGCCGCCGAGCACCGCGACGAGCTCGTCGTTGACGATCTTGACGATCTGCTGGGCGGGGTTGAGGGCGCCCGAGACCTCGGCCGAGAGCGCACGCTCGCGCACGGCGCCGGTGAAGGCGCGGACCACCTGGACGGCGACGTCGGCGTCGAGCAGGGCACGCCGGATCTCGCGCACCGTGGCGTCGATGTCGGCCTCGGAGAGCCTGCCCTTGGTGCGCAGGTTCCGGAAGGTGGAGGTCAGACGGTCGGACAGCGTGGCGAACACAGAACCTCACCGGTCACGGGACGGTCGAGCGGGAGCCCTCAGGGTACCCGCAGCGCCTCACCCGGAGGTCAGGCGCTCGCGCGTGCGCTCCGTGAGGTCGTCGAGCAGGCGGGCGCGCCATGGCGTCCACGTCGTCGGGCCCGCCGCCGAGGCGTCCGCCTCGGACAGGGCCCGCAGCACGTCGAGCAGGTCGACGCGACCGCCGAGCGCCTCGACCAGCGCGTCGACCGTCGCCGGGTCGTCCGGGTCGGACTGCGTCGCGAGGTTCGCCAGCGTGAGGTGGTGGCGGACCAGGAGCGTGACGTCGGCGATCTCGGCCTGCTCGAAGCCCATCCGGCCGAGGATCCCCGGGACGAGCTCTGCACCCTCCACGCTGTGGTCCGCCACCCCGGCGCGCTTGCCGATGTCGTGCAGCAGTGCCGCGAGGAGCAGCACGTGCGAGCCGGCACCCTTGCGCCCGCGACCCGCCCGCGCGACCGTCTCGACGAGGTGGCGGTCGACCGTGTGCCGGTGGATGGGCGACCGCTGCGGCCGGTTGCGCACCGCGGACCACTCGGGGATCCACCGGGTCACCACGCCCGCGAGGTCGAGCGTCTCCCAGACCGGCACCTGGGCAGCGCCCGTGCCGAGCAGCGCGAGCAGGTGCGCTCGCGCCACGGCCGGCCACGGCTCGGGCAGGGCCGGCGTCCGCGCCAGGCTCTCGACGGTGACGGGGGACAGCGGCAGCCCGGTGCGGGCAGCCGTCGCCGCGGCACGCAGGCTGAGCATGGGGTCGTCCTGCGGCCGCACGCCCGCGGCGAGCACCAGCTCGCCGTCGTGCTCCACGAGGCCCTCGCCCACCGAGCGCAGCCGGGGCGCGATGCGGCGCCCCCGGACGAGCACCGGCCGTCGCAGGGACGGGCGGTCCAGGGCCTGGCGCGCGTGCCGCACGGTGGTGTCGAGCGCGTGCGAGACCACCCGGCCGGACTCGGCGAGCCCGGCGAGCAGGTCGTCGGCGTCGCCGATGCCCAGCAGCGCCGCGACCTCGTCCTGGTCGGCGCGCAGCAGGCGGTTGGTGGGTCGCCGGGTCGCGACGTGCAGCGCGTCGCGCACGTCGAGCAGGTGGGCGTAGGCGTCGTCGACCGCGCCGTGGGGGCGGTCGGTGAGCCACGTGGCCGCGAGCGCGAAGACCACGACGGCGTCGCGGATCCCACCGCGCGCCTCCTTGAGGTCGGGCTCGACGAGGTAGGCGAGCTCGCCGGAGCGCTCAGCGCGGGTCTTCGTCGTCGCGAGCAGCTCCGGCAGGCGGCGCCGTGCTGCCGAGCGCCAGTCCGTCAGCAGCGCGGTGCGCGCACGGTGGATGACGGTGCGGTCGCCGGCGACGGCGCGCAGGTCGAGCAGCCCGACGGCGGCCGGCAGGTCGGCGGAGGCGACCTGCCGGCACTGGGCCAGCGAACGGACCGAGTGGTCCAGGTCGAGTCCGGCGTCCCAGATGGGGTACCAGAGCCGCTCGGCGAGCGCCGCGACCTCGGCGGCCGGGTGCGAGCGGCCGTCGTGCACCAGCAGGAGGTCGAGGTCGCTGTTGGGGCTCGCGTCGGAGCGCCCCAGGCTGCCCACGGCGCCGAGCGCCAGCCCCTCGGCCGCACCGAGGGGTGCCACGGCCTCGTCCCACAGGTGGGCGAGCCGGCTGGTCACGAGCTGGGCGACGGCGGCCCGGCGCACGTGGCCGTCTGCCCCGGGTCCGGTCATCCGTGCCGCCAGGTCGAGCCGGTCCGCCCGCAGGCCCCGCACCCCGGTGGAGGGGAGCGGGGCCTGCAGGGACGGGGCCCCGACCGCGGCGTCGTGCGGTCGGTCGTGCATCATCGGTTCCCGGCGCTCAGAGCGCCACGGCGCCGTGCTCGCCGGTGCGCACCCGCGCCACGTCGTCCACGGGAACCGTCCACACCTTGCCATCACCGATCTTGCCGGTCTGGGCCGCACCGATGATCGCCTCGGTGACCGCCGCGGCGTCCTCCGCCGCGACGAGCACCTCGACCCGGACCTTGGGGATGAGGTCCACGGTGTACTCGGCACCGCGGTAGACCTCGGTGTGACCGCGCTGACGGCCGTAGCCGCTGGCCTCGCTGACCGTCATGCCGCGGATCCCGGCGGCCTCGAGGGCCGACTTCACGTCGTCGAGCCGGTGGGGCTGGATGATTGCCGTGACCAGCTTCATGCCTTCACCTCCTGAGTCTTGCGAGCGCCGCCGAGGGTCTCGTACGCCGTCTCACCGTGCACTGCCAGGTCGATCCCACCCACCTCGGACTCCTCCGGGATGCGCAGGCCCATGGCCGCCTTGATCGCCAGGGCGATGATCGTCGTCATCACGCCGCTGAACACCACGGCGGCCAGCGCGACGATGACCTGCGTGAGGAGCTGGTTGACGCCCCCACCGTAGAACAGGCCGTTGAGCGAGCCGTCGAGGTACCAGGTGCCGTTGACGCCGTCGCCGACGTTCGCGAAGAGGCCGATGAGGATGGTGCCGGTCAGACCACCGACGAGGTGCACGCCGACGACGTCGAGCGAGTCGTCGTAGCCGAACTTGTACTTCAGGCCGACGGCCAGGGCGCAGAGCACGCCGGCGACCGCACCGATGGCCATGGCGCCGTAGGTGTCCACAGCGGCCGCTGCGGGGGTGATCGCGACCAGGCCGGCCACGACGCCGGACGCGGCACCGAGCGAGGTGGCGTGCCCGTCACGGAACTTCTCCGTGATGAGCCAGGCCAGCATCGCGATCGAGGTCGCCACCGTCGTGTTGATCCACGCACGGCCGGCCGTGCCGTCCGCCGCGAACTCGGAGCCCGCGTTGAAGCCGAACCAGCCGAACCACAGCAGGGCTGCGCCCAGCATGACGAACGGCAGGTTGTGCGGCCGCATGGGCTCCTTGCCGAAGCCCTTGCGCTTGCCGAGGATGATCGCCAGCACCAGGCCGGCGACACCGGCGTTGATGTGGACGACCGTGCCACCGGCGAAGTCGATCGGGACGGCCAGCGCCTCGGTGATGCCGGTGGCGCCGAGCAGGCCGCCGCCCCACACCATGTGCGCCATGGGGATGTAGACGAACGTGACCCAGACGGCCGCGAAGACCATCCAGGCGCTGAACTTCATGCGCTCGGCGACGGCACCCGAGATGAGCGCGACCGTGATGATCGCGAACGTCGCCTGGAAGGCGATCGCGACCAGGGCCGGCACGCCGGCCGCGGCCATGAGGCTCTGGTCGTCGGTGATGCCGTTGCTGCCGAAGTACTCGAAGGGGTTGCCGATGAGGCCGCCCAGCATGTCGGTGCCGAAGGCGCCCGAGTAGCCGTACAGGAGCCAGATCGGCGCGATGACGCCCATGGCGCCAAAGCTCATCATCATCATGTTGAGCACGGACTTGCCGCGCACCATGCCGCCGTAGAAGAACGCCAGACCCGGCGTCATGAGCAGCACCAGCGCGGAAGCGGTGAGCATCCATGCTGTGTTCCCGGTGTCCAGGACAAACTCGTCCATAGAAATCGCCTCTCCCTCGCCAGCCGGGCGGCTGGTCCGGGACAACCATCTTCGAGCGGTGTTTCCGCGTCGGACGGCTGGCGTTACGGCGCGATGACAGAACGCCGCGGGATGTGAACGCTCTGTTTCGTCAGCCCTGCAGCAGGCCGTCGACGAACGCCTCGGGCTCGAAGGGCGCCAGGTCGTCCGGCCCCTCCCCCAGGCCGACGAGCTTGACCGGCACCCCGAGCTCACGCTGGACGGCCACGACGATGCCGCCCTTGGCCGTGCCGTCGAGCTTCGTCAGGACGATCCCGGTGACGCCGGCGACCTCGGCGAAGACCCGGGCCTGGGTCAGGCCGTTCTGCCCCGTGGTGGCGTCGAGCACGAGGAGCACCTCGCTGATCGGCGAGGAGCGTGTGATGACGCGCGTGATCTTGCCCAGCTCGTCCATGAGGCCGGCCTTGTTCTGCAGCCGTCCGGCCGTGTCCACGAGGACGACGTCGACGCCGTCGGCCCGCCCCCGGCGCACGGCGTCGAACGCCACGGCCGCGGGGTCCCCGCCGTCGCGGTCCGAGCGCACCGTCGCGACACCCACGCGCGCGCCCCACGTCTGCAGCTGGTCGGCTGCGGCGGCGCGGAACGTGTCGGCCGCGCCAAGGAGCACGGTGCGGCCCTCCGCGACGAGCACGCGCGCGAGCTTGCCGACCGTCGTCGTCTTGCCCGTCCCGTTGACGCCCACGACGAGCACGACGGCGGGGTGCACGCCCGGCCGCCCGTCCTCGTCGGTCACCATCACGGGCTCGGTGTGCAGCGTGCGGTCCATCGACGGGTCGACGAGGGCGAGGAGCTGCTCGCGCAGCAGGGCGCGCACCGCGACGGGCTCGCGCACGCCGAGCACGCGCACGCGCTCCCGCAGCGCGTCGACGAGCTCCGCCGAGGGGCCGGCGCCGACGTCCGCGAGGAGCAGCGTCTCCTCGATCTCGTCCCAGTCGTCCGCCGTGAGCGTGTCGCGGGACAGCACGGCGAGCAGCGTCGCGCCCAGGGCACCGGAGCGGGCCAGCCGCTCGCGCAGCCGGACCAGGCGCCCGACGGCCGGCGTGGGCACGTCCAGGGCGGGTGGGGCGGGCGCGGTGGCGGGCCCGTTCTCGACGGCGGCGGTCGCGCCGGCGGTCCCGGCCCCAGCGGCCGACGGCGCGCCGCCGGGGTCGGGCGCCAGGTCCGTGGGCTCCGCGCCGGTGCCGCCGGCGGCCGGGCGCTCGACGGCGGCGGCGCCACCGCGGCGGCGCGAGCGCACGAGCAGGGTCGTCGCGGTGCCCAGGACGGCCAGGACCGGCAGGGCGATGAGGAGATCGGTGAGGTCGTTCACGCCAGCAGTGTGCCAGGCGTCGGGGGCGCAGCGCCCTGCGGGTCAGCGGCGGACGAGCCCCGTGACGCCGCGCGCCGCCGCCTGGGTGACCCGGGCGACGGGATCGGTGAGGTCGTCTGCGCGGACGTAGCCGTCCTCCTGCGCCCCCCCGAGCAGGAAGATCTCCTCGACGTGGGACGTCTCCACGTCGGCCGCCTCGACGAGGTCGCGACGCGCCCCGGCGAACAGGCCGAGCCGCGTGGAGTCGCCACGGCGCAGGCCGGAGCGCAGGTCCGAGAGCAGCCCCCGGGAGGATCCGCCGTCACGCGCCACGGCCGCCAGGACGACGATGGCGGCGAGCAGGGCGACGACGACGGGGACGACAACGGGAGACATGCCCCCAGTATCGGCGCCCCCCGCGCGCCACCGCGCCGGTCGCCGCTGGGGCCCCGCGGGATCGGCACAGGATCTCCACACGGCTGTGACCCGGGTCACGGCACGTCAGGCCGAGGCGTCCTCGTGCATCCGCTGGCTGATGACGGTGGTGACGCCGTCGCCGCGCATCGTCACGCCGTACAGCGCGTCGGCGATCTCCATGGTGCGCTTCTGGTGCGTGACGACGATGAGCTGGGAGTCGTCGCGCAGCTCGCGGAAGATCTCCAGCAGCCGTCCGAGGTTGAGGTCGTCGAGCGCGGCCTCGACCTCGTCCATGACGTAGAACGGGCTCGGCCGGGCCTTGAAGATCGCCACGAGCAGGGCCACGGCGGTCAGCGAGCGCTCGCCGCCCGACAGCAGCGACAGCCGCTTGACCTTCTTGCC
>NZ_DAORSQ010000020.1:0-29235 GCF_035443605.1 Actinotalea sp.
GTCGAGCAGCACGAGGTCGACCTGCCCCACGGCGAGCAGTCGCAGTGCCTCCGCCCCGCTGCCCGTGGTCAGGACGGCGTGCTGCGCGCGCTCGAGGTAGCGACGCAGGACGTCGCGGATGTCGCGGTCGTCTTCGACCACGAGGACGGTGGGCATGGCTCCATCCTGCCGGGTGGCCGCCGGGCCGAGTGCCGGACGCGGCGGATCTCCATCCCGTCTCCACACCGGATCCGTGGCGGCTGCGCACGGCCGGGCGAGGGTGAGGTCATCCACCACCCCGGGGAGCCGGGGCCGCACCCACCAGGAGCACACCATGATGCGACGCACCCTTCTCACCGCCGTCGGCACCGGCGCGATCACCGTCGGCCTCCTCGCCGGCGGCGCCGTGGCCGCCGACCGGATCGACGACACGACCGGCCGTGGCACCACCGCCCGGGACGCCGGCACGTGCGACGGCACGGCGACGTGCGACGGTGCGCCGGCGAACGGCCGGGCGGTCGACGGCCAGGCGGGCAACGGCGCGGCGGGCTCCGGGTGGTCGGGCCGGGGCGGCGTCGGCCAGGGCGGCGCGGGGCAGGTGCAGGCGGGCGCCGGGGATCACACGGCGTACGCCTCGGGTGAGCTGACCGCCGCCCAGGAGGCCGACCTGCTCTTCATGGTCCAGGAGGAGAAGCTCGCGTTCGACCTCTACGTGGCGTTCGGCGAGGAGTTCGGCATCACGGCCTTCGAGCGGATCTCGCGGTCGGAGGCCCAGCACATGGACGCGATCCGCACGTTGCTCGACACCTACGGCCTCGCCGACCCGACCGTCGGCCTTGACGCCGGCGAGTTCGTCGACGAGGGCCTCGCGCAGATGTGCGACGACCTGCTCGCCCAGGGCATGGTCTCGGCCGACGACGCGCTGGCCGTCGGCCGGGCCGTCGAGCTGGACGACATCGCGGCGCTCGAGGAGGCCGCAGCGGGGGTCACGGCCGAGGACGTGCAGCACGTCTACGCCCGGCTCACCGCCGCGAGCGAGAAGCACCTCGTCGCGTTCGGCGGCTGATCACCGGACGCTCGTCAGGCGGGGCACCGCGGCGCTCGGCGCGTCGCGGTGCCGCCGCGGCTGGACGAAGACGTGCTGCCGCTGCACCGCGAAGCTCACCACCACGAGGCCCATCTCGGTCACCACCTTGGCCGCGAGCAGGGGCGTCCCCAGACCGTCGACCATCGCCCGGAGCACGAGGTAGTTCGCCACGACGAGCGCACCGGCCAGCGCGGCGTACCGCAGGGCGGACGAGGCGACCCGCGCACGGCCTCCCTGGCCGAAGACCAGCGAGCGGTTCACGGCGAAGTTCGCCGCCCCGCTGACCAGCCGGGCGCCCACGACGGCCGCCGCGAGTCCCCACCCGAAGGCCGACAGCGCGAGCAGCACCGCGGTGTCGATCGCGAACGCGGTCAGCGACGACGCGGCGAACCGGACCATCGGCTGGTAGACCCGCAGCGAGTCGACCAGCGGACGGAAGTGCGACGACGCGTTGTCGTCCAGGTACACGGTGCGGATCGGCACCTCGAGGACGGCGTGACGGGCCCGCCGGGCGGCGAGCAGCACCGCCATCTCGTACTCGAACCGCTCGCCGGGCACCGTGGTGAGCCACCCCAGGAGGTCGGCGGGGTACGCCCGCAGGCCCGTCTGGGTGTCGCGCAGCCGCTGGCCGGTGGCCGCGGCGAAGATCCATCGGGTGGCCTCGTTGCCCACCCTGCTGCGCAGGGGCACGGCGCCGACGAACTGCCGGGCGCCCAGCACCATCGTGCCCGGGGCGATCGCGTCGCCGACGCGCAGGATGTCCGTGACCGTGTGCTGGCCGTCGCTGTCCGCGCAGACCACGCCCTGCCCGGGGTGCGCGGTGCGCAGGTGCGCGAACCCCGCCTTGAGCGCGTGCCCCTTGCCGCGGTTGACGTCGCCCGTGAGGACCTCGGCGCCGAGCGCGCGGGCCTGGGCGAAGACGGCGGCGTACCGCGGGCCGCTGCCGTCGTCGACGACGAGCACGGGCGCCCGGGGCAGCGCCCGGCGCAGGTCGCGGACGAGGTCCACGAGTCGGTGGTCGGGCTGGTAGGAGGGGATGAGGATGATCATCGCCATCACCCGATGTACAGGATGTCGCTGGTGCCGCGCTCCTGGCCCTTGCCGAGCGGGTCGTTGACCACCGCGCCGTCGTAGTACAGGGTCGACGAGCCGCCGCCGTCGAGGTTGTACGCGACCGTGCAGCCGAGGTCGGCCATGATCTGCGCCAGCTCGGTCATCGTCACGCCCCGGCTGTAGCCGGGGCTGCGTCCGTCCACCACGACGAG
Source organism: Actinotalea sp. (assembly GCF_035443605.1). Classification (NCBI taxonomy): domain Bacteria; kingdom Bacillati; phylum Actinomycetota; class Actinomycetes; order Micrococcales; family Cellulomonadaceae; genus Actinotalea; species Actinotalea sp. The sequence continues at coordinate 2,332 of NZ_DAORSQ010000020.1, forward strand.
CACGAGGTGGTTGGCGTCGATCATGCCCACGGCCGTGCGGGGCTGCTCACCCTGGATCGAGTGGTTGCCGACGTTGGTGTCGACCTCCACGTCCTCGATGCCGTCGAGGATCTCGCCGTCGGCCAGCAGCGCCGGCCCGAACGACAGGGTGTTCCACACGCCGGCCGCCACGAGCTCGTCCGCCGTGGTGGTCGTCTCGTCGTAGACGGCGACCGTCCCGTCGAGGTAGAACGCGAGGCCCTCGCGCGCACCCTCGTCGCGGTAGACCACGCCGTTGCGGATGACGATGCCCGTCTCGCGGAACCCGTAGTAGTCGCCGTTGATGGCGAGGATCGCGTCGTTGGCAGCGGCGATGTCCGAGGTCGTCTCGGTGATGTTGGTGCCGAAGGCGTCCTGGGCGAAGGCAGACCGCAGCTGCGTGGCGTCCGACAGCACGACGTCGGCGACGTAGTACGTGACCGTGTCGTCGCCGCTGCCCGTGGTCACGGTCGACACGGTGATCGACGGCTCCTCGGCTGACGCCGTCGCAGCGGTGGAGGCTCCGGTGGTGGACGTGCTGCTCGACGTGGTGCCGGTGGTCGCCGCGCCGACGGCCGCCTCGTATGCGGAGACGTCGGCGATCTCGACGTGCTCGACGAGGTAGCGGTCGACGGCCCAGGCGGTGGGGACACCGACGGCGACGAGCACGCCCGTCACGGTCGCGGCGGCGATGGCGCGGCGCCGGGTGGATCGGGGGGGCGGCTCGGACGGGGTGCCGGTCATCGGGGGCTCTCCTGACGGGTGAGGGGGTTGTCCCCGTCAGGGTCGCCCGGTCACCTGGGCGGCATGCCTGAGTCCCCTGTGCCCCGCCTGAGCGCGCTTCGTCAGCCCGCCGTCAGCTCACCGTGACCGTGCGGCTGTCGCTCATCGGGGCCCGGCCCTCGCCGTCCGACGGGTCGTCCTCGGTGATCACCACGCTGTAGGTCCCCGGGGGCAGGTCGACGGTGAAGGAGAACGGCGCGAACGTCTGGCCCTCGGCGGTCATCGCCACACCGGCGGCCACCTCGGTGCCAGCTGCGTCCAGGACGCGCCACGGCAGGGTGGCCTCGAAGACGGCAGCCTCACCGCTCACCGTCACGGGCGATCCGCTCGTCGCGCCCTCGCGGGGCTCGTCGATCTGCACCAGCAGCCGCGTCGCGAGCGCATCGCCGCGCACCTGCGGCGTGTCCCAGACCACGGCCCCCCAGAGCTCACCCGCCGGGGCGCCGTCGATGGTCAGGAGCACGGGGGCGCTCGGGTCGCCGACCGCCGAGGACACGGTCCACACGAGCTGCTCGATCATGAGGGCGGCTCCGGCCGAGCCGATGTTCGCCGTCCGTGCGTCGGCGCTGAGGTCGACGACGACGGTGCCGGCGTCCTCGGTCACCCCGAGCACCTGGGTGGCCGGGTCCCACGGGCTGAAGTAGTCCGGGTCGGTGGGTCCGGCGATCATCAGCGCGACGGCGGCCTGGGGGGTCGGGTCGGCGACGGCGCGCAGCTCGCGGACCAGGCGCACCTCGGTGCCCGTCTCGAGCATCGAGTAGATCGCCAGGTCGCCGCCGGCGGTGGCCGAGGGCGTGGGGCTGGGCTCGGCCGTGGGCTCGGCCGACGCGCTCGGCGTGGGTGTGGCCGACGGGGTGGGGTCCGGTGCGGGGCAGCCGGAGAGCAGCACTGCGGCGAGCCCGGCCCCCACGACAGCGAGGGCGGCACGGCGTCCGGATCGAAGCGCGAGCATCAGAACCTCCACCAGCGGCCCCGGGCCCCGACGGTGCCCGCCGACGGACCGCCTGCACCCCCAGTCTCCCACCGGCCGGTCGACCAGCGAGGGACCTCGTGGTGCCGAGATGCGTCCCGCGCCGGCCTCGTCTACGCTCCTCCGACGAGGGGAGTACTTCGCTCGCACCGATCCGGTCAGTACGGCGCCCCAGCGGCGACCTCGGCGGTGGCCCACTGCGGTGGGTGAAGGAGACCTCGGACCCGTCGTGATCCGAGGAGGAGCCGTGCCCCTGAACCACCCCGTCGTCCTGGCCGCCGCCGAGGCGGCCGCAGCCCCACCGGCGACTGAGCTGACGAGCGTCGGCACCCCCGGACTGTGGGCGGCAACGATCGGCGCCGTCGTCGTCCTGGTGGTGCTGGACTTCCTCATCACCCGCCGCCCCCACGAGGTCTCGATGCGTGAGGCGATCGGCTGGAGCGCCTTCTACATCGCGCTGCCGCTGGCCTTCGGGGGCTACCTGTGGTCCCGGTTCGGTGCCACCACCGGCGTGGAGTACCTCACCGGCTACCTCGTCGAGAAGTCGCTGTCGGTCGACAACCTCTTCGTCTTCATGCTCCTGCTCGGCGCCTTCGCGGTGCCCGCGGCGCTGCAGCAGCGCGTGCTGCTGTTCGGCATCGTGGGGGCCCTGGTGCTGCGCGGGATCTTCATCGCGCTGGGCGCCGCGGCGCTGGCCCACCTCAGCTGGGCCTTCCTGCTCTTCGGGCTCATCCTCCTGGCCACGGGCGTCAAGCTGCTGCGCGACCAGCGCAAGGACACCGGCCACGAGGTGGACATCTCCTCGATGCGCTCGGTCCGGCTCATCCGGCGCTTCCTGCCCGTCACCGACGACTACCGCGGCACGCGGATGCTGGTGCGCGAGGATGGGCGGCTCGCGGCCACCCCGATGGCGCTCGTCGTGCTCGCGATCCTCGCCACGGACATCGTCTTCGCCGTCGACTCGGTACCGGCGGTCTTCGGCATCACCGGGGACCCGTTCCTCGTCTTCGCGACCAACGCGTTCGCCCTGCTGGGCCTGCGTGCGCTGTACTTCGTGCTCCAGGGCGCGCTGGCGCGGCTGGTGCACCTGGGCTACGGCCTGGCCGGGATCCTCGGCTTCATCGGGGTCAAGCTGGTGCTGCACTGGGCGCACGGCGTGTGGCCGGCGGTGCCCGAGATCCCGACGCTCGCGTCGCTGGGCGTCATCGTCGGCGTGCTGGTCGTCGTGACGTTCACCAGCCTGCGCGCCACGCGGGGCGTCGAGGTGCCGCTGGACCGGCCGGTCGACGAGCTCGCCGTGGTCCCGGACCCCGACCCGGAGCCGGAGCAGGCCGCGCGCTGACCCTCAGACCGGCAGGTACCGGGCCCACCACGCGAGCACGTGCTCGAAGCGGGCCACCCGGTGGCTCGGCCTGCCGGAGCGGGTGAGCTCGTGCCCCTCGCCCGGGAACAGCAGGAGCTCGGCCGGCACGCCCCGACGCCTCAGCTCGACGAACCACCGCTGCCCCTGCTCGACGGGGCAGCGCCAGTCGTTCTCGGAGTGGATCACCAGCGTGGGCGTACGCACCCGGGCAACGTGCGCCATCGGCGACTGCGCCGCCAACGCGCGGTCGTCCTGGGGGGTGCCCGTGTCGCCGAGGTACTCGAGGCCGAAGAACCAGCCGATGTCGCTCGAGCCGACGAAGCTGACCGGGTCGAGGAACCCGCGCTCGACGATCGCGGCCGCGAACCGCGCGGTGCGCGTGGTGAGCCACGCCGAGAGGTAGCCGCCGTAGGAGCCGCCCATGACGCCCACCCGTGCACCGTCCAGGGCGGGGTCGCCGGCCAGGGCCGCGTCGAGCAGCGCGAGCACGTCGTCGGTGTCGACCGTGCCGAACGCGCGGCGGATGGCCCTGCCGTGGGGTGCGCCGTAGCCCGCCGAGCCGCGCGGGTTGCCGTGCACCACGGCGTAGCCGGCCTGGACGAGCACCTGGACCTCGTCGAACACCTCGTGGGTGTACTGGGCGAAGGGGCCGCCGTGGATCATGAGCACCACGGGGTACGGGCCCGGGCCGTGCCGGCCCGCGTCGGGGGTCGTCACCCAGCCGTGCACCGGGTACCCGTCGGGCGCCGTGGCGGTCAGCTCGCGCGGCGCATGCAGGCGCCCGGTGGCGCGCAGCTCGGCGGTCAGGTCGGTCAGGTGCGTGCCGCCACCCGCGGCGCGGTCCACCAGCACGAGGTCCCCGGCGCTGCCCGGACCGCCGGCGCTCACGACGACGGTGGCGCCGTCGGGCGTCGCCGCCACGCCGTGCACGACGGCTGGCGCGTCGAGGAGCACCCGCGCGACGGCGGTGCCGACGGCCGTCGCGTCCGCCGGGAGCGCCAGGAGCACGACGGCGCCGCGTCGTTGGTCCGCGACGAGCACCTCGTCGCCGGCCAGCGAGAGCGCGCCGGGCACGAGGTCGGTCGTCTCGGCGTCGGTGTGCCTGCGGGGGAGCGGGGCCCTGCCGTCGCCGTCCGCGAGCAGGGCGCCGATGTCGAGCGACCACAGGCCGGTCTGCGCGGCGACGAAGTCGCGACCGCTCGCGCCGACGTCCCCGGCCAGCAGCCACAGGGTGCACCCGTCCGCGGAGGGCAGCACGGTCTCGACCACCAGGTTCGACCCGAGCTCCGCGTCGGTCAGGCGGCGCGGGCGGGGCGGGCCGTCCGCTCCCGCGCCCGGCCGCGCGTCGACGAGCAGGGCGTCGACGCGTAGGTCCTCCTCGCGTCCGGGGTGGACGGCACCGACCGCGACGAGCCGGCGACCGTCGGGCAGCCAGCGGTGGCCGGAGACCTCGAGGTCCCCTGCCGTGAGGGCCGCCGGCTCGGGCAGCCGGCCGGGCAGGGGTGCGGCCGGGACGTCCAGGGCGAACAGGTGCTGAGGGCGGTCCCGGAGGAACCCGAGGTTGTCCCCCCGGTACCGGAACGTCGTGATGTGCCGCGGTGGCTCGGCGCTCGCGTCCCCGCCGGTCACGTACCGACCCTCGGCCGGCACCCGCGCCAGGTACGCGATCCGCGTGCCGTCGGGGGAGAACTGCGGGTCGCTCACACCGAGCGGCGCGTCGGTGAGCCGCACGGGCTCGCCGCCGCCGGCCTCGACGAGGTGCAGCTGCGGGCGCCCCGTGGCCTCGGCGCGCAGGAAGGCGATCCATCGGCCGTCGGGTGACCAGGTCGGGGCCGTGTCCCGGTGCCCGCGGGTGAGTCGGACCGGGGCGGCGGAGCCGTCCGTCGGGACGCGCCACAGCTGCCCGACGTACTCGTCGGTGTCCCGGTCGGGGGAGAGCACGGAGACGACGGCGGTGCGACCGTCGGGGTGCAGGGCCGGGGTTCCCGGGGTGCGGAGCAGGGCGACGTCGGCGGGGATCACCGGACGAACCTACGCCTCCCGCCGGCCGCGAGGCCCGCGGGACGTCCCGGCCGCTGCGCTACCGGGCCAGCGCCGCAGCTGCCACCCGCTGCTCGAGGATGCCGACGTCGCGCACCGCGCCCTTGTCCGCCGAGAGCGCCATGGCGGCATAGGCGCGCAACGCGGTCGAGACGTACCGGTCCCGCGCCACGGGCGCGTAGCCGGTGGTGGCCTCGAGCCGCTCGCGGCGCCCGGCCAGGACGTCGTCCGGCACGTCCAGGACGATGGCGCGTCGCGGGATGTCGATCCGGATCGTGTCGCCGTCCTCGACCAGCGCGATCACCCCGCCGGCGGCGGCCTCGGGCGAGACGTGCCCGATGGACAGCCCCGACGTGCCGCCGGAGAAGCGGCCGTCGGTGACCAGCGCGCATGCCGCGCCCAGGCCGAGCCCCTTGAGGTAGGAGGTCGGGTAGAGCATCTCCTGCATGCCGGGCCCGCCGCGGGGGCCCTCGTAGCGGATGACGACGACGTCGCCGGGTGACACCCGCTGGGACAGGATCGCCTCGACCGCCGCCTCCTGGGACTCCACGACGAGCGCCGGCCCGGCGAAGGTGAAGACCGACTCGTCGACGCCGGCCGTCTTGACGATGCAGCCGTCCTGCGCGAGGTTGCCGCGCAGCACGGCCAGGCCGCCGTCTGCCGTGTAGGCGTGCGCCACGTCGCGGATGCAGCCGCCCACGGCGTCCGTGTCGAGCTGCTCCCAGCGGGCCGACTGGGAGAACGCCGTGGCGGAGCGCCGCCGGCCCGGCGCCGCGTGGAACAGCTCGAGCGCCTGATCGGTCGCCGCGCCGCCCCGCACGTCCCAGGCGTCCAGCCACGTCGTCAGGTCGGGGGAGTGGATCGCGTGGACGTCGGTGTGCAGCAGCCCGGCGCGGTGCAGCTCGCCGAGGATCGCCGGGATGCCGCCCGCGCGGTGGACGTCCTCCATGAGGTGGTGGCCGTTGGGCGCGATCTTCGCCAGGCACGGCACCTGGCGCGAGCGCGCGTCGATGTCCGTCATGGCGTAGTCGAGCTCGGCCTCGTGCGCCGCGGCGAGCAGGTGCAGCACGGTGTTGGTCGAGCCGCCCATGGCGACGTCGAGGGCCATCGCGTTGTCGAAGGCCGCGCGTGAGGCCACGGAGCGCGGCAGCACCGAGGCGTCGTCGTCGTCGTAGTAGCGGCGCGTGATCTCCATGGCGACGCGCCCGGCCTCCTCGTAGAGCGCGCGGCGCGCCGTGTGGGTGGCCAGCGTGGAGCCGTTGCCGGGCAGGGCCAGGCCGAGCGCCTCGAGCAGGCAGTTCATCGAGTTCGCCGTGAACATCCCCGAGCACGAGCCGCACGTGGGGCAGGCGGCCTCCTCGATGAGGTCGATGTCCGCGTCCGAGACGGTGTCCGCGACGGCGTCGGCGATGGCGGTGACGAGGTTGAGCCCGGTGCGCGTGGTCCCGTCGGTCAGCGTGGCCGTGCCACCCTCCATGGGGCCGCCGGAGACGAAGACCGCCGGGATGTTGAGCCGCAGGGCAGCCATGAGCATGCCCGGCGTGATCTTGTCGCAGTTGGAGATGCAGACCATGGCGTCGGCCTGGTGGGCGTTGACCATGTACTCGACCGAGTCCGCGATGAGGTCGCGCGACGGCAGGGAGTAGAGCATCCCGGAGTGGCCCATCGCGATGCCGTCGTCCACCGCGATGGTGTTGAACTCGCGCGGCACGCCGCCTGCGGCGGAGATCGCCTCGGAGACGATCCGGCCCACCGGTGCCAGGTGCGTGTGGCCCGGCACGAACTCGGTGAAGCTGTTGGCGACGGCGACGATCGGCTTGCCGATGTCCTCGCGGGCGACGCCGGCCGCGCGGAGCAGCGCGCGGGCGCCAGCCATGTTGCGGCCGTGGGTGACAGTGCGGGAGCGCAGCGTGGGCATGGTCGTATTCCAGCACGCCCGGGCACCGGCGGAGGCCGTGTCCCACCGGGCGGACCCGGTGCCGCCCCGCGCCGACGGGGGTGCCCCGGGCGCGCCCGCGCCCTTGTGGCCGTCGATGTATGCGCAGACAGCCGGTCCGGCGGCTCACGGCTGCCGGCCTCGATCGATGAAGCTCGAGAAGGGAACCACTCATGCCGCTGACGACATCGGCACCCCGTCGCAGCAGGACCGTCCGGACGGCGACGGCGGTCGCCACCGCGGTCACCGTCGCCGGGCTGGTGCTGTCCACGGGTGCCGTCGCGACCGCGCACGGCCGCAGCGACCGCGCGACGCTCACGGAGTACGCCCGCGACACCTGGGCATCGTTCGACGCGATGGTCGACCCGGCCACCGGCCTGCCGGCCGACAACATCGCGGGCGACCTCGACACGTCCACGCGCAGCGGCTACACGTCGCCGACCAACATCGGCGCGTACCTGTGGAGCACGGTCGTCGCCCGCGACCTGGGCATCATCACGCGCGGCGACGCCCGGCAGCGCCTGGCGACGACGCTGGACAGCGTCGCCGCGCTGGAGCGTCACGAGGCCTCCGGCATGTTCTGCAACTGGTACGACGAGGCCACCGGGGAGCTGCTGACCACCTGGCCCGCGGACGGATCGACCGTCCACCCGTTCGCCTCGACCGTCGACAACGCCTGGCTGGCCACGGCCATGGTGCTGGTCGCCAACGCCGAGCCGCGGCGGCGGCGCAGCGCCGAGGCGATCACCGCGACGATGGACTTCGGCTTCTACTACGACCCTGCGGCCCGCCTCCTGCGCGGCGGGTTCTGGGTCGAGGAGCCGCCGGGCGGCGGCGTGCTCGACAGCTACCGCGAGGGCATCGCGGACGTCTGGTACACGGGTCACCACGACGGGACGCTCAACACCGAGCCCCGGATGGCCAGCTACCTGGCGATCGCCTGGGGCCAGGTGCCGGCGGAGCACCTGGGGGTCCAGGTCTTCGAGGGCGCCTACCGCTACCGCGACATGCAGATCGTGCCCAGCTGGGGCGGGTCGATGTTCGAGGCCCTCATGGTCGACCTCTTCGTGCCCGAGGCGGAGTGGGGACCGGAGAGCTGGGGCCGCAACCACCCGCTGTACGTCCGGGCGCAGATCGAGCACGGCATGGGCGAGGCGGGCTACGGGTACTGGGGCTTCTCCCCGGCCAGCGACCCCGCGGGCGGCTACCGCGAGTACGGGGTCGACGCGCTCGGGATGGACCCCGCCGGGTACACCTCCGACCAGGAGCGGACCTCGGTCGACCCGGGCTGGGACGACCCTGCCTGCCCCCGTGAGCCGTCGGTCCCGGCCGGCTACGGCGACGGCGTGGTGACGCCGCACGCCTCGTTCCTCGCGCTGCCGTATGCGCACGACGCGGCGATGGACAACCTCGCAGCGCTGCGGTCCGAGCTCGGCGCGTACGGGCCGGGCGGCTTCTACGACGCCGTCGCCGTGGGCAGCGGCACGGTCGCCGAGACGTACCTCGCGCTCGACCAGGGCATGGTCATGGCTGCGCTGGGCAACGAGCTGCGCCAGGACTCCGTCCAGCGCTGCACGGTGCGCGGCGCGATCCGTCAGGTGATCGAGCCGCTGCTCGCGATCGAGGAGTTCTCGGTCAGCCGCTGACGGTCGGACGGCGGGTCACGGCGGCGCGCAGCCGCCACCGACCGGTGGCACGGGCCGTCGTGCCACCGGTCGGCCCGCAGCGCCGGTCAGGTGATCGACGCCCGGTAGATGAGCTCGATCGCCTCGTCGAGCGTGGCGTCGAACTCCGGCTGGGTCTGCTGCGCCGTGAGGCCCTCCGTCAGCGCGCGCGAGAAGCTGGCGACGACGCCGTGCTGGCGGGCCAGCCGGGCCACGGCCTCGGTGCGGCTGTAGCCGCCGGACAGCGCGACGACCCGCAGCACCCGCGGGTGCGCCACGAGCGGGGCGTAGAGGCCGTCGTGCTCCGGGAGCGTGAGCTTGAGCATGACGTGGTGCTCGGGTGCGAGCCGGTCGAGCTCCGACTCCAGCGCCGCCACCGTGAGCACCTCGGCCGCGGCCTTCTGCGGGCTCGTGATGTCGACCTCCGGCTCGATGATCGGGACGAGCCCGGCGGCCAGGATCCGCCGCGCGACGCCGAACTGCTGACCCACCGCGGCGCGCACGCCGATCTCGTCCGCCAGGTGGACCACGGAGCGCATCTTGGTCCCGAGCACCCCGTGCGCCCTGGCCCGGGCGAGCAGGTCGTCGAGGTCGTCGATCGGCTTCATCAGCCGAACGCCGGCGTTCTCCGGCTCGAGCCCCTTGTCCACCTTGAGGAACGACGGGATGCGCTTGACGTCCCACAGGTACTCGGCTGCTCCCTGGCCCTCGATCTCCCGGTCCATCGTCTGCTCGAAGAGGATGGTGCCGAGGATGCGGTCCCCGTCGAAGGAGGGGCTCGTCATGATCCGGGTGCGCATCGCGTGGACGAGGTCGAACATCTCCGCGTCCGTGGCGTAGGCGCCCTCGTCGATGCCGTAGAGGCGCAGCGCCTTGGGCGTGCTGCCGCCGCTCTGGTCGAGGGCCGCGATGAACCCGCGCCCGGTGCGGAGCCGGTGGAGCTTCTGGTCGGTCATGAGGGATCCCTTCGCCTCGAGGGCGACCGTCCCGGGCACCGGCAGGACGGGCCTGCCGGCTCGGGGCTCGATGACGGTGCCCCAGGTCCACTCTCCTCCGTGCCGTCGCCGCGCGGCAGGGATCTGAGTCCCGGTCGGCGCGGGCGTGGGTCAGGCCGCGGGTCAGGGGTCGTGGGCGACAGCCGGAGGTGGCGGTCGCCTCAGGTCGGCTCGTCGATGACGGTGACCGTGCCGCCGTACATGCCCATGGCGCACGTGTAGTGCAGCGTTCCCGTCCGGGTGGGCGTGAACGTCAGCGTGTTGACGCCGGGGCGCAGGATCACGGGCTCGAGGCCGAGCTCCGGCGCGGTGATGGAGGCGGCACAGCTCACGGCTGTCGAGTCGATCTCCCAGCGGACCGGGCGGCCGACGTAGACGGTCGCGTCGGCGGGCTCGTAGCCGGCCGCGACCTGCGTGGTGCGCAGCACCTGGACCTCGCCGTCCAGGCTGACGTTGTCGGACAGCGCCGTGGCGGCACCCGCGGCCGGGCCGGCCGACGGGCCGCCGAGCCCGGGCGCGAGGACCGCGAGGGCCCCGCTGAGGTTGAGGGCAGCGAACGCCAGCACGGTGACCCCGGCGAACCGGAAGACCCGGGTGGCCGCGGTCCCGCTGACGGAGGCGGTGAGCCCGCCGACCCCCAGGAGGCCCGGCACGGTGCCGAGGGCGAACAGGCCCATCACCAGACCGGCGCGCACGGGGCTCCCGGTGGACAGGGCGTAGACCTGCACCGCCTGGGTGAACCCGCACGGCAGCAGGAACGTCCCCGCGCCGAGCAGTGCCGCGCGCGCGTCGGAGTACCGGCCGTCCGCCCGCTCGAGGCGCAGTGCGGCCGACAGCCGCGGCGGCAGCGTCAGGCCGCCCGCGGCCGACAGCCGTGGGGACAGCTCGGTGAGGCGCAGACCGGCCGCGGCCATCACCAGGGCGACCACCACCATCGCGCCGGCGAGGGCGGCCCCGTCGAGCGTCACGGCGGAGCCCAGGGCGCCGACGAGGGCGCCGAGCAGGCCGAACCCGACCACCCGCCCGACGTTGAAGGCCACGTGCGGGCGCAGCCGCCGTGCCGTGCTCGCGCCCGGGTGGGCCATGGCGTGGCTCGCCGAGACCGCGAGCACCAGCCCGCCCACGAGGGCCATGCACGTCGACAGCCCGGCTGCCACACCGAGCAGCACGACGACCCCCAGGCTCCCCGTGGCGGTGAGCCCGCCGACGCGGTCGGCCAGGTCCGTCAGCCCGCTCACGCGGAGCGCGAGGGCCAGGACGCCGAGCGCTGCGACGGCGAGGGCGACGTCGCGCCACACCGCACGGTCGTGGGTCAGCCACGCGCGGTCGTCCGCAGCCACCCGGTAGCCCGCGGCCTCGACGGTGCTCACGAGCAGGCGACGGGGGACCGGTCCGTCCGTGTGGATGCGCGCGGTGCCGCGGCGTACCGAGACCGTCGCGCGCGCGACGCCCGGGACCTCGCGCAGCGCGCGGGTGACGCGGACCTCGCACGCCCGGCAGGTCATGCCCTGCACCGGCAGGTCGATCAGGGCCATGGCGTCCTCGGTCCGGGGGGACCGGCCGGCCGCCGCAGGGGACGTCGGCCGGCCGGTGGTCGGGGGCGCCACGCGGCGCACCTGACGACTCTAGGCACGGCTCCGGCCGTGCGACAGGTCCCGGGGCCCGCGCGGCCGGATCTTCAGCGAGTCTTCATGGAGCGCCGGGCGGCGCAGCGGGCAGCACGATCTCGACGGTCGTGCCCCGGCCGGCCCCGGCGCTGGCGGCCGTCACCGTCCCGCCGTGCGCCTCGACCAGCGCGCGGGCGATCGCCAGGCCGATGCCCGAGCCGCCGCCGGCGCGGTCCCGCGCGGTGTCCACCCGGTAGAACCGCTCGAAGACGTGGTCGAGGTGCTCGGCCGGGATCCCCTCGCCGGTGTCGGCGACCCGCAGCACGACGTCGTGCGCGCGCTCGAGCGCCTCGAGGCGCACCTCGCCACCGGGCGGGGTGTGCCGCAGCGCGTTGTCGAGGAGGTTGCCCAGCACCTGGGCCATCCGGTCCGGGTCCACCGCGACCGCGGGGACGTCCGGATCCGCCGACACGCGCAGCGCGACCCGCTGCGCGGCGCACCGGTCCGCCGCCGCGCGGGCCGCAGCCGTCAGGAGCTCGAGCGGGGCCGCCGTGCGGAGCCGCAGCTCGGCATCGTGACCCTGCGCCCGGGTGACCGCCGCGAGGTCGTCGGCGAGCCGCGCGAGGCGGGACCCCTGCGCGCGCAGCACGGTGACGGTCTGCGGAGTCAGGTGCTCGACCCCGTCCTCGAGGCCCTCGAGGTACGCCGTGAGCGTCGCGACGGGGGTACGCAGCTCGTGGGCGACGTCGTCGAGCAGCCGCCGGCGCAGGTCCTCGCTCCGGGCCAGCCGCGCGGCCATGTCGTTGAAGGCCTCGGCGAGGGCGTCGAAGTCGGGCCCGAGCCCTGGGCTCGCGACCCGCTCGGTGAAGCCGCCCCCCGCCACACGCGTCGCCGCGGCCGACAGGGTGCCGAGCGAGCGGCCGATCCTGCGCGTCAGGACGAGGCTGACCCCGAGCGACGCGACGACGGCGACCGTCAGGGCCAGGCCGAGCGCCAGTGCGCTGGCCGAGCGGAAGGCCTCGGCGGCGTGCAGGGTGGCGGCCGGGTCGTCACCCCTGCCGGCCAGCTCCATGTGCTGCCGGAAGATCGCCGGCCCGACGGCGCCCGCGACGAGCCATGCGGTGAGCCCGGCGGTCGCCACGACGGCGGCGATCCCCGCGGTGAGGCGGCCCGTCAGCCCGAGGCCGCGCACGGCGGGGGCCATCAGCCCTGGCCCATGCGGTAGCCGACGCCGCGCACGGTGCGCACGAAGCGCTGGGCCTCGGCGGTGTCGCCGAGCTTGCGCCGCACGTGCAGCACGTGCACGTCGACGAGGTGCTCGTCGCCCACCCAGCCCGGGCCCCAGACCGCCTCGATGAGGTCGCTGCGGCTCAGGGCTGCCCGTGGGCGGGCGGCCAGGGCCGCGAGCACGTCGAACTCGGTGCGGGTGAGGTCCACGGCGACGCCGTCGACGTGGACCTCGCGCCCGGCCAGGTCCAGCCTCAGGGCGCCGAACGCCAGCGGCGCGGCCTCGGCGACCGGCTCGCCCGCGCGCGGGCGGCGCAGCATGACGTGCACGCGGGCGACCAGCTCGCGCGGGCTGAAGGGTTTGGTGAGGTAGTCGTCTGCGCCGACGGCGAGCCCGATGAGGGTGTCGCGCTCGGCTGCTCGCGCCGTGAGCATGACGACGTAGCAGTCCGAGAAGGTCCGCAGGGTGCGGCAGACCTCGACCCCGTCGAGCCCGGGCAGCCCGAGGTCGAGGACGACCACGTCGGGGTCCACCGCGCGGGCCGTGGCGAGCGCCTCGGGGCCGTCGAACGCGAGGTGCACCTCGAAGCCGTCGCGCTCGAGGTAGCCCCCGACGAGCCGGGCCAGGTCGCGCTCGTCGTCCACGACGAGGGCGCGGCGGGTCGGCGGGGTCGGGTTCACCCGGCCATTGTGCGGCCACCGGGCACGCGGGGCCCGTGTGGCCCGCGTGGCACCGTCGGCTCGGGAACGGCGGCAGTCGCCCACGCCATGGCGGCGACGCAGGCCGCCGCGACGTCCTCCCCGACGAGGCCGGGTCCCACCGGGGAGCCGTCGCCCTCGCAGTGCCGCACGGCGGTGAGGAGCTCGCCGAGCGGTCCCGCGCCCTCGACCAGGGCCCGGTGCAGCTCGTCCGAGAGGTGGAGCAGCTCCAGCAGCTCGCCCGTGCCGACTCCCAGGACGATGTCCAGCCTGCTCACCAGGCCGGCGGTGAAGGCGACGTCGGGCCGGACGCCCCGCGCGGGGGCCAGCAGCTCGCACGTGCGGGCGCGGGTCACGGCTGCCGTCAGCTGGGCCTCGCGTCCGGCGCCGGCGTCGGACGCGACGAGCAGCATCACCCAGGCCTGCAGCCGCTGCGTGCCGAGCATGACGAGCGCGTCGCGCACCGACTCCAGCCGTCGTCTGCTGCCGGTCGCGGCCGCGTTGGTGGCTGCGAGCACGCGGTAGGTCAGGGCCGCGTCGCGCTGGACGAGCCGCTCGATGTCGAGCATCGACAGGTCTGGCTCGGCGAGGCGACGGAGCAGCTCGAGACCGGCCAGGCGGTCCGGGTTGAGCGCGGTGGCGGACAGGGTCTCCGGGCGCAGCAGGTGGTAGCCCTGGAAGAGCTCGAAGCCGAGCGCCCGGCACCGTTCCAGGTCCTCCGCGTCCTCCACGCGCTCCGCCACCAGCTCGACGTCGTGGGCGCGCAGGCGCTCGACGGTGTCGGCGAGCTCGCCGTGGGGGACCTGGCTGATGTCCACCTTGACGACGTCCACCTCGCCCAGCAGGCGCAGCCGGTCCTGCTGGGACCAGAGGAAGTCGTCCAGGGCGACCGCGAACCCGGCGGACCTGAGGCGGCGCACGCCGGCGACCACGTCGTCGTCGACGGGCACGGTCTCGAGCAGCTCGAGCACGGCGTTGGTCGGGGCGAACGGCACGGGCAGCTCGCCGACGATGAACGGACGCGTGAGGTTGACGAAGGCCCGCCCGTCGCCGACCAGCGCCTCGAGGCCGAACGCCGTGAAGGTGTTGAGGATGACCGTCGTCGTCGCGGCGTCGCCGGGGTCGCCACCGGCGGCCGTGCTGGCGGCCTGGGACCGGAAGAGCAGCTCGTACGCGCGGACGACGCGGGCGTCGTCGAACAGCGGCTGGCGGCCGACATGCACCCGCGCGACCGAGGGAGCGAGAGGCTTCACGCCCGACCGATCGGCCGGGGCGCCCCGGTTGTGAGCGACAGGGGGCGTCCCTAGCCTGGGTCGACACCCGACAGGACGGAGTGCACCATGCCCACCGAGGAGACGAGCGCCGAGGACGGCGAGCACGTCGAGCTCCACCGTGACGGCAGCGTCCGCGCCAGGGGCACCCTGCGCGGTGGGCTGGCCGAGGGGTACTGGGTGTGGTTCCGGCTCGACGGCACCCTGATGCGCTCGGGGCACTTCGCGGCGGGCGAGACCGTGGGCGAGTGGACCACCTACGACCGCCAGGGCCGGGTCTACAAGGTCACGACGAGGAAGCCGGTCGCCGATACCGGACAATGACCGTGTGACGGCGACCGTGCAGGCCAGGGGTGTGGGGGCGGGCTTCGGTGACCGCACGCTGTTCGCGGGGGTCGACCTCGTCGTCGCGCCCGGCGACGTGGTGGGACTGGTCGGGCCCAACGGCGCAGGCAAGTCGACCTTCCTGCGCATCCTCGGCGGCCTGCGTGCCCCGGACGGCGGCAGCGTGGCCGTCTCGCCCCAGCACGCCCGGCTGGGCTTCCTCGCCCAGGAGATCGAGCGCCGCGACGGCGAGTCCGTGCGGGCCCACCTCGAGCGCCGCACGGGCGTCGCGCCGGCGCAGGACGCGCTCGACGCGGCCTCCGAGGGGCTCGCCGCCGGGGACCCGGGTGGCGACGACACGTTCGGCGACGCCCTGGAGCGCTGGCTCGCCCTGGGGGGCGGAGACCTCGAGTCGCGCCTGGGGGCGGTCGCGGACGACCTCGGGCTGACGGTCGACCTCGACCACCCCATGACGGCGCTGTCCGGCGGGCAGGCGGCCCGGGTGGGCCTTGCCGCGCTGCTGCTCTCGCGCTACGACCTCTACCTGCTCGACGAGCCGACCAACGACCTCGACGCCGCGGGCCTCGACGTGCTCGAGGACTTCGTGGTGCGGTCCGAGGCGCCGATCGTCGTGGTGAGCCACGACCGGGAGTTCCTCAGCCGCACGGTGACCTCCGTGGTCGAGATCGACCGCAGCCTGCAGCGCGTCATCACCTACGGCGGCACCTACGACGCCTACCTCGACGAGCGCTCGATCGAGCGCCGACGGGCCCGCGAGGCCTACGAGGGGTACTCCTCGCGGCTGGACGCGCTCTCGGCCCGCGCGCGGATGCAGCGGGCCTGGATGGACAAGGGTGTGAAGAACGCCCGCCGGAAGTCAGGGGACAACGACAAGATCGGCCGCAAGTTCCGTGCCGACGCCTCGGAGAAGCAGGCGGCGAAGGCCCGGCAGACGGAGCGGCTCATCAGCCGCCTCGAGGTCGTCGAGGAGCCGCGCAAGGAGTGGCAGCTGCAGATGACCATCGCGACCGCGCAGCGGTCCGGGGCCGTGGTGGCCGTCGCGCACGCTGCGACGGTGGAGCGCGGGCCGTTCGTGCTCGGACCGGTGGACCTGCAGCTCGCGTGGCGAGACCGGGTGGCGGTCACCGGGCCCAACGGCGCGGGCAAGTCGACGCTCCTCGCCCTGCTGCTCGGGCGGCTCGCGCCGACCGCCGGGTCGGTGGACCTCGGGTCCGGGGTGCTCGTCGGCGAGGTCGACCAGGCACGGCGCGCCTTCGAGGGCGACGAGCCGATGGTCACGGCCTTCGCGCGGCAGGTGCCCGACTGGCCCACGGCCGACGTGCGCACGCTGCTGGCCAAGTTCGGGCTCGGCGGCCACCACATCGGGCGGACGGCCGCGTCCCTGTCGCCGGGGGAGCGCACCCGCGCCGCGCTCGCCCTGCTCCAGGCGAGGGGCGTCAACCTCCTCGTGCTCGACGAGCCGACCAACCACCTCGACCTGCCGGCGATCGAGCAGCTCGAGGCGGCGCTCGACACGTTCGACGGCACGATCCTGCTCGTGACGCACGACCGCCGGATGCTCGAGACCGTCCGGCTCACGCGTCGCTGGCACGTCGAGGACGGAGCCGTCACGGAGGTCACGCCCGACTGACGGCGGCACGGCGGCGGCCGGGACGTCGGGGCGACGGTCCGGTGGGGTCGGGGCGTCAAGACCGCGACGGGCGGCGTCAGGGAAGCGTCAAGACCGCGGCCTCCCACCCGACAGTCGGGGTTCGCTGGACTCATGTCCGGCTACGTCTCCCTGCCCAAGCGGCTGCTCGTCGGCCGTCCGCTCTCCTCAGAGCAGATGGGCGAGACGCTGCTGCCGAAGTGGCTGGCCCTGCCGGTGTTCTGCTCGGACCCGCTCTCCTCGAACGCCTACGCGACGGAGGAGATCCTCCTCGTGCTCTCCGTCGGCGGCCTCGCGCTGCTGCACCTCACCCCGTGGGTCGCTGCCGCGGTGGTCGTCCTCCTGGTCACCGTCGTCGTGTCGTACCGCCAGACGTGCCATGCGTACCCGAGCGGTGGCGGCGCCTACGCGGTGAGCCGCGCGAACCTGGGCCAGCGAGCCGCCCTGGTCGCCGCGGCCGCGCTGCTCATCGACTACGTGCTGACCGTCGCGGTCTCGATCGCCGCCGGGGTGTCCAACCTCGTCTCGGCGTTCCCCGGGCTCTCCCCGTACGCGGTGGAGATCTCGATCGGGCTCGTCGCGGTGCTGACCCTGGCCAACCTGCGCGGGGTCAAGGAGTCCGGCAGGGCGTTCGCCGTGCCCACCTACGGCTTCGTGGTGGCGGTGTTCAGCATGCTGGCCATCGGCGTCGCGCGCACGCTGACGGGGCACGCGCCGGTCGCCGAGTCGGCGGCGTTCACCATCGACCCCGGGACCGACGCGCTCGTCGGGCTCGCGCTCGCCGCGGTCGTCCTGCGCTCCTTCGCCTCGGGCTGCACCGCGCTGACCGGCGTCGAGGCGGTGAGCAACGGCGTCCCCAGCTTCCGGCGGCCCAAGGCGGGCAACGCGGCCGCCACCCTGGCGATCATGGCGGGCCTCACGGTGACGATGTTCGTGGGGCTGACGTTCCTGGCGCTGGCCTCCGGCGTGCACGTCGCGGAGGACGTGAGCCACCTCGTCGGCGCACCGGAGGGCTACACCCAGCGCACCGTCATCGCACAGGTCGCGGGCGCGGTCTTCGGCCTCAACACCCCGGGCTTCTACGCGGTCCAGGTCTTCACGACCCTCGTCCTCGTGCTGGCGGCGAACACGGCGTACAACGGGTTCCCGATCCTGGCGTCGATCCTCGGCCAGGACGGCTTCCTGCCGCGCCAGCTCTCCCGCCGCGGGGACCGGCTCGTCTTCTCCAACGGGATCATCATCCTGTCGGCTGCGGCCGCCGGGCTGCTCGCGGCGTTCGACGCGAGCCCGACCCGGCTCATCCAGCTCTACATCCTCGGCGTCTTCGTCTCGTTCACGCTGAGCCAGGCGGGGATGGTCCGGCACTGGACCCGTGCCCTGCGCGAGGACCCCGACACCCCGCGGCACGCGCTCCACCGCGCACGCGCGATCAACGGCTTCGGTGCGGTCCTCACCACGGTGGTGCTGGTCATCGTCCTGGTCTCCAAGTTCAGCCACGGCGCCTACCTGGTGGTGCTGGCGATGCCCGTGCTGTACCTGACCATGCGCCTGATCTCCCGGCACTACGCACGGGTGGACGCGGAGGTCACCCCGACGCCAGACGGCGTCCCGCTGCCCAGCCGGGTGCACGCCGTCGTCCTGGTGTCCCGGCTGACCACCCCGGCGCTGCGCGCACTCTCGTACGCCCGCGCCTCGCGACCCTCCACGCTGACCGCCCTGACCATCCGGACGAGTCCCGAGGCCACCCAGCGGCTGGTCGACGAGTGGGAGGCTCGGGGCGTCCCGGTGCCGCTGACGCTGGTCGACTCGCCCTTCCGCGACATCACCCGGCCGGCCGTCGACTACATCGCCGAGTTCCGGCGCCAGGGTCCGCGCGACGTCGTGGCGGTCTACATCCCGGAGTACGTCGTCGAGCACTGGTGGGAGCAGCTGCTGCACAACCAGAGCGCCCTGCGACTCAAGGCGCGGCTGCTCTTCCAGCCGGGCGTCATGGTGATCAGCGTTCCCTGGCGGTTCGGGCACGACGCCCCGCCGACGGCGCCCGCGCGCGCGGCCACGTCTGCCGGCGGCCCCCGCGTCACCGGCCTGCCGCGGCGGACGACCGCGCGTCGCGGCGTCGAGGGCGCGGACGACACCGTGACGACCGTGGGCGTGCGACGCTGAGCCCGTGGAGCTGATGCCAGCCCGTCGATCGGTCGCTCGAGGGCTCCCGCACCCGGCGGCGGGCCTGTCTGCCGGGAGGCGCACGTGGGGCCTGGCCGTGGGGGTCACCGCCGTGCCGCTGCTCACCGTCGCGCTGGTGGCCACGGGCGACACCCTCGCCCTGGGCAGCGTGCTGCTCCTCTACCTGCTCTCGGTGGTCCTCGTCGCGGCGATCGGTGGGCTGCTGCCCGGGGTGCTGGCAGCGGCCGCAGCGGTGCTCACCGCCAACTGGTTCCTCATCCCGCCGTTCCACACGCTGTTCATCGAGAGCCGCGACGCCGTCGTCGAGCTCGTCGTCTTCGCCGTCGTCTCGCTCGTGGTGAGCATCACGGTGGACCTCGCGGCTCGGGACCGGGCACGGGCGGCGCGCGGCCAGGTCGAGATCGAGATCCTCTCCCAGATGGCGGCCCGGCCCGTGTCGGAGCTCGACCTGCCGCGGCTGCTCGAGCAGGTCCGCTCGACGTTCGGGATGTCCTCGGCAGCCCTCGTGCGGACGGGGAGCTCGGGCGAGGCCGGTGTCGTCGCCGGCGTCGGCCCGGCCGTCGAGGGCGAGCCGAGCATCCGCGTGCCGGCGAGCGCAGAGCTCGAGCTCGTCGCGCACGGCCCGCTCCTCTTCGCCGAGGACCGTTCCGTCCTCGAGCGTCTGGCTGCCGCGGCGGCCCGCGCGTGGGAGAGCCAGCACCTCGCCGCCCAGGCGGGCCAGCTCGCGGAGGCCGATCGCGTCCGCTCGGCCCTGCTCGCCGCCGTGGGCCACGACCTGCGCACGCCCCTCGCCGGGCTCAAGGCCGCCGTGAGCAGCCTGCGGCAGGACGACGTCGCGTGGGCGCCGCAGGAGCAGGCGGAGCTGTTGGCGACGATCGAGGACTCGGCAGACCGGCTCGGCGACCTCATCGCGAACATCCTCGACATGACGCGCATCCAGGTGGGGGCGGTCACGGCCCGGCCGAGCCCGGTCGCCGTCGACGAGATCGCCTCGCGGGCACTCCTGGACGTCGCCACCGGGTCCGTGGTCCTCGACGTCCCGGACAGCCTGCCCCTGGTGCTGGCCGATGCCGGTCTGCTCGAGCGCGTGGTGGCCAACCTGCTCGACAACGCGCTGCGGCACAGCCCGCCGGGTCGTCCGGTGGTCCTGAGCGCCGGGCTCGTCGGAGGTCAGGTCGAGCTGCGCGTCGTCGACCGCGGCCCGGGTGTGCCAGCAGAGCTCTGGTCGGCGATGTTCGCGCCGTTCCAGCGTCTCGGGGACCGTACGTCGACCGCCGGAGCGGGGCTCGGGCTGGCGATCGTGCAGGGCTTCTGCTCGGCGATGGGGATCGCCGTGGAGCCCGAGGAGACCCCCGGTGGCGGGTTGACGATGCGCCTGACCCTCCCGGTGGTGCCGCCGGTGACCCGCGCATGACCCGCATCCTCGTCGTCGACGACGACCCGACCCTGCTCCGGGCCCTGGCGATCAACCTCCGGGCGCGGCACATCGACGTCGAGACGGCGGCGGACGGTGCGAGCGCCCTGCGCCGGGCCGCCAGCACCGTGCCCGACCTCGTCATCCTCGACCTCGGGCTGCCGGACATGGACGGTGTCGAGGTGGTCGCGGGCCTGCGCGGCTGGACCGCCGTGCCGATCATCGTGCTGTCGGCGCGCGACACCCAGTCGGCCAAGGTCGATGCGCTCGATGCCGGTGCCGACGACTACGTGACCAAGCCGTTCGGGATGGACGAGCTGCTCGCTCGCGTCCGTGCCGCCCTGCGCCGGGCCGCACCGGACCCCGAGGAGCCCGTGGTCCATGCCGCCGGGTTCACGGTCGACCTCGCGGCCAGACGGGTGCTGCGCGACGGCGCGGCCGTGCGGCTCACCCCGACGGAGTGGCACGTGCTCGAGCTGCTGGTCCGCAACCCGGGCAAGCTCGTCACCCAGGCGCAGCTGCTCCGCGAGGTGTGGGGTCCGGCGTACGAGGACCAGACCAACTACCTGCGGGTCTACCTCGCGCAGCTGCGGCGCAAGCTCGAGCGTGACCCCGCCCGGCCGGTGCACCTCGTCACCGAGCCAGGCATCGGCTACCGCTTCGAGCGGTGACGCCTGCGGGGGATCAGCCCTCCACCGCGCAGCGCCAGATCCCGACCGCCGGTCCGCCGGGCGGGAGGGTCACGTACCCCTCGTCGTCCGCGCGCAGGTCGGGCGTGCCGGCGAGGCCCACGAGGTGCCGCCCTGCGACGTGCCGGGGCAGGCGGACGGGGGAGTGGTCGGCCCGGGCGGCGTGCACCAGGACGGTCTCTTCCGGCGCCTCGCGCAGGAAGGTCAGGGCGTCGTCCTGCACGACGAGCCAGCGCAGGCCGCCGTGGCGCAGGGCCGTGCTCCCGGTCCGCGCCGCCACGAGGGCGCGGGTCGTGGCGAGCCGGGCGTGGTCCCAGGTCTCGGGGGCGTCCCACGGGAACGGCCGCCTGCCGTCCTCACCGTTGACGCCGGCGGTGCCGATCTCGTCGCCGGCCCACAGCATGGGGATGCCCGGCAGGGTGGCCAGCAGCCCGAAGGCGACCGTCACGACGCGCGGGTCGGGGAACATCGTCGCGATCCGCATGGTGTCGTGCGACCCCACGAGCGTCAGGCCGTGCGCGGTCGAACGCCACGGCGCCGCCGCGGCGAACGCGCGCATCGCCGCGACGACGCCCGTGCCGGACACCCGCGGGATCGCGGTGAAGGGACCGGGGTCGAAGGCGACGGGGCCGGGGGCTGTGAGCCACTGCCACACGGGCCGGGTGAACCCGGCGTAGCTCATGACGCCGTGCCAGCCGTCGCCCGCCAGGGAGTCGGATGCGTCGTGCGAGTGCTCCGCGAGCAGCAGCGACTCCGGGTCGGCCTGCATCATCGTGGCGCGCAGGGTGGTGGCGACCTCGTGGTTGAGGTCGACGGCGCCGAGCCGGCCGGTCATGTTGGCGACGTCGATCCGCCACCCGTCCAGCCCGTGCGGGCCGAGCCACCGGGCGACCACCGACCCGGGGCCCTCGTAGAGCCGGCGCCGCAGCTCCGGGCTCCGGTGGTCCAGCTTCGGCAGGGAGGGGTGGTCGAACCAGCAGACGTACTCGTGCGGGTGGTCGGTGAAGACGAAGAAGTCGGCCTCGGGGGCGTCCGCGTCGGCGACGGCGGCGGTGAACCACTCGTGCGCGTCGCCGCAGTGGTTGGTGGTCAGGTCACCGAGCAGCCGCATACCGCGCGCATGGACCGCGTCGGCGAGGCGAGCCAGTGCCTCGTCGCCACCCAGCAGCGGATCGACGTGGTCGAAGCTCGAGGCGTCGTAGCGGTGGTTGGACCGGGCGGGGAAGAACGGCGTGAGGTAGACGACCGTCGCGCCGAGCCCGGCGATGTGGTCGAGATGGGCCGCGACCCCGTCGAGGTCCCCGCCGTACAGCTGGTACGGCGTCACCGGACCCGACCCGACGACGGGATCCCCCCACGCGGCCGGGGTTGCCCAGTCCGGCACCGGGCGGCGGGTGGACCGGGCGAACCGGTCGGGGAAGATCTGGTAGACCACGGCATCGGCCGCCCAGGCCGGTGGGGCGGGGTGCGTGGAGACCCGGAAGTCGTCGGCGTCCGTGACGTCATGGGGGTGCAGACCCGTGCCGTTGAGCCACTGGTAGCCGTCCGGCCCGCCGTCGAGCAGCCAGCGGTAGGCGGTGACCGGGTTGCCGACCCGGACCTCGCCCCGCAGCCACACCTCGTGCTCGTCCTCACGGTGCACCGTCGTGGCGGACAGGGCCTGCTCTCCGTCGACGTAGACGCGCAGCAGGGCGCGGGTCACGCCACTGGCGCGCGGCACCCGCAGCAGCACGGCGACCGTGTCACCCAGCGCGGGTGCCAGGTCGCCGACGTAGGTGCTCGAGCCGTCGTGGTGGGGCTGGTCCCACAGGTCTGTGCGCATGCGGTCCCTCGCGTCGGTGCCGGTCCGCCCATCGAACCATCGGCCGTCTCAGGAGGTCCAGCACGGCGCCCGCCGGGAGCGCGGGCCCGCGCGCGACGGTGCGTCGCGCCGATCCTTTCGGCCTAGCATCGTGCGGTGACCCTGCTCCGTGCGATCCCGACCACCACCGGTGGATCCCGGCGCGCCGCTGGGCCCGTCCACCGCGACGGCGACCGTGCGTAGGGGCATCGTCCGGGCTGGCCTCGCGGCGCTGCTGTTCGGTGCGTCGACCCCGTTCGCCGCGCAGCTCGCGCGCGAGACCAACGCCTTCACGCTGGCCGGGCTGCTCTACCTCGGTGCGGCCCTCGGTGTGCTCCCCGTGGTCGCGCGACGCCGCCCCGACCTGGCGTCGGTGCGGCGGGGCGCCGGGCGCCTGGCGACCGCCGTGGTGCTGGGCGGGGCGGTCGGCCCCGTGCTGCTGGCGCTGGGCCTCCAGCACGCCTCGGCCGCCAACGCCTCGCTGCTGCTCAACCTCGAGCTCGCCTTCACCGTGCTGCTCGCCGCGACCGTGTTCCGCGAGCACATCGGACCACGGGTGGCACTCGGTGCCGTGCTGGTCGCCGTCGCGAGCGTGGTGCTCGCGGGTCCCGGCGCGACGTCGGACCTGCGCCTGGGCGCTGCCCTCATCGCCGGGGCGTGCCTGTGCTGGGCGGTCGACAACAGCGTCACCGCCGCGCTGGACGAGCTCGCCCCGGCGCACATCACCCTGGTCAAGGGGCTCGTGGCGGGCGCGGTCAACACGACGATCGGCCTGAGCCTCGCCTCGCCGCCGTCGTGGGGAGCCGTCGCCGGTGCGCTCCTCGTCGGGGTGCTGGGCTACGGGGTCTCCATCACGTTGTGGGTCGCCGGCGCCAGGGACCTGGGGGCGGCCAGGGCGCAGGTGGTCTTCGCCACGGCGCCCTTCCTCGGCGTGGTCCTCGCCTGGACCGTCTTCGCCGAGCCCGTGGTCCCGGCCACCGCGCTCGCCCTGGTCGTCGCGGCGGCGGGGGTCGCCCTCGTGGCGCGGTCCGAGCACGACCACGAGCACGTCCACGAGCCGATCGTGCACGACCACGAGCACCGTCACGACGACGGTCACCACGACCACGAGCACCTGCCCGGCCAGGCGCCGCCCGGCTTCCGCGGGCGGCACCAGCACCCGCACACGCATGAACGGCTGGAGCACAGCCACCCCCACGTACCGGACCTGCACCACCGCCACGAGCACTGACGGTGCCGCGCGCGGCCGGGCGCCCCGCCCCGGCCGCCCGGCCTCCGCGCCGGCCCATCGCCCTGGCCGTACGGTCACGCCCCGGCGACCGTGAGCCCGATGAGCGCGAGGTTGAGCGTGGTGACCACGGCGACCACCCCGCCCATCGCCCAGCGCGGGCCACGGCGCACCTGGGCGCCGCCCATGACCACCGGGTCGCTGGTCAGCCGCAGCAGCGCGACGAGGGCGAACGGGATGCCGAAGCTGAGCACCACCTGGCTGAGGACGAGTGCCCACGTCGGGTCCACCCCTGCGGCGAGCAGCGCGAGCGCCGGTGCGAGCGTGAGGGCGCGTCGCACGAGCAGGGGCACCTGGCGCCGGAGCAGCCCCTGCATGATCGCGGCGCCGGCGTAGCACCCCACGGACGTCGAGGCCAGGCCCGAGGCGAGCAGGCCGACCGCGAACGCGACCCCGATCCCGGGTCCCAGCGCCTCGACGACGGCCGCGTGGGCGCCCTCGATCGTGTCGGTGCCGGGCACGCCGCGCAGGCTCGTTGCCGCGAGCAGCAGCATGGCGATGTTGACCAGCCCGGCCACGCCCAGCGCCGCGAGCACGTCCCACCGCGTCACACGCAGCAGGTGCGCGCGCTGGTGCCCGGGGTGCGGGCGGCCGTGCCGGTCACGGGCCAGGGCGGAGTGGACGTAGATCGCGTGCGGCATCACGGTGGCGCCCAGCATGCTCGTGGCCAGCAGCACGCTGTCCGTCCCGGCGAAGCGCGGCACGAGCCCCGAGGCGACGTCGGCCGCGGTGGGCGGGTGGACAGCCAGCCCCGAGACGAACCCCACCGTGATGACCGCGAGCAGGCCGATGACGACGGCCTCGAAGGAGCGCTGCCCGGCGCGGTCCTGCACCACGAGCAGCAGCATGGACAGCGCGCCGACGGCCAGCCCACCGATCAGCAGGGGCGTACCGAACAGCAGGTGCAGGGCGATCGCCCCGCCGATCACCTCCGCGAGGTCCGTCGCCGCCGCGACCACCTCGGCCTGGGCCCAGAAGGCGAGCCGGGCGGGGCGGTTGAGCCGGTCGCCGAGGAGCTCCGGCAGGGTGCGCCCGGTGACCAGGCCCAGCCGCGCCGACTGGTACTGCACCAGCACCGCCATGAGGTTGGCCGTGACGAGCACCCACACGAGCAGGAACCCGTACCGGGAGCCGGCCGTGAGGTTGGCCGCGACGTTGCCCGGGTCGACGTACGCGATGGCGGCGACGAAGGCCGGCCCCATGAGCGGGACGAGGCGGGCCCGGCCCGCGGGCGCCGGCGGGCCGTGCGCCGCTCGACGGTGCCCGCTCAGGCCTCGGGGAGCCAGTGCTCCGCCTCGGGCGCGAGCTCCTCGAGGCGCTCCCACAGCTCGGCCGGCACGTCGTGGGCCAGCAGGGCCTGCGTCTGGTCCAGCCGCTCCGGGGAGGACACGCCCACGACCGTGGAGTGGATGCGCGGGTCCCGCGTGGAGAACAGGAGGGCGGCCGCGGCGAGCGGCACGCCGTGCCGGGCGCAGGCCTCCTCCATCCGGGCAGCGACGTCGGCCATGCTCGACCGGCCGCCGCCGTAGGCGTAGAGGGGACGCTCGGCCGGGCCCTTGGCGAGCATGCCGCCGCCGTACGGCGCTGCGTTGACCACACCCATGCCACGCGCGACGGCGGCGTCGATGAGCCCGGCGGCTGACCGGTCGAGCAGCGTGTACCGGTTGTGGGTGAGCAGCACGTCGAACGCGTCGGTCTCGACGTAGCGGCGGATGAGGCTCACCAGCCCGCCGGCCACGCCGATGGCCCCGGCGACGCCCTCCTCGCGCAGGGCGACCATCGTGTCGAACGCCCCGCCGGGAACCATCCCCGCCTCGAAGGACATCGCCTCGGGGTCGTGCAGGTAGAGCAGGTCGAACCGGTCGACCCCCAGCCGCTCGAGGCTCTCGTGCACCGATGCCCGCACCCGGGCGCCGGAGAAGTCGCCCGTCCGGGCGTCCCGGTCCACCTTGGTGGCGAGCACGAACCCCTCGGGCAGCCCGCCGTGCGCGACGATCGCGGCGCCGATGCGTCGCTCGCTGGCGCCGTCGCCGTAGTTGTTCGAGGTGTCGAGGAAGTTGAACGGGCCCGCGAACGTGCGGAGCACGGTCGCGATCGCCGCGTCGTCGGAGACCTCGTGCCCGTAGAGCTGCGGCATGCTGCCCAGCGGCGACCCGCCGACGCACACGGGGGTCACGTCGAGGCCGCTGCGGCCCAGGCGTCGCAGGTGCGGGTACCGCGGTGCGGATGCGGGGGTGGTCATGTGCGCACCCTAGGCGCAGGGGCGCGTCGGCGCCCCGTCAGTCCTCGGCCTCCAGCGCCTCGGTCACCCGGCGGTGGGCCACCCAGATCTCCTCCGGCAGGTCGCCGAACTGCTCGAGGTGCTCCTGCCGGTGCGCCATCTCCTGGCGCCACCGCGGGACGTCGATCGTCAGGAGCCGGTCGAGGTCCTCCTGCGGCAGGTCGAGACCCGTGAGGTCGAGCTCGTCCTCCGTCGGGATGATCCCCACCGGGGTGGCGCGCCCCGAGACCTCGCCCTCCGCGAGCTGCATGAGCCACAGCAGGGCGCGCAGGTTCTCGCGGTAGCCGGGCCAGGCGAAGTGACCGTCCTGGGGGTCGCGCTGGAACCAGTTGACGTGGGCGAAGATCGGCTGCTTCCGCGCCGCACCGATGATCTTGAGCCAGTGCGCGGCGTAGGGGCCCTCGGCGTAGGACAGGAACGGGCGCATCGACATCGGGTCGTACCGCAGGTGGCCCTCGACGCCCTCGGCGGCTGCCGTCGCCTCCGCGCCGAGCGTCAGACCGTCGTAGACGCCCTCGGCGAGGTCGGTGATCGCCCGGATGAGGGGCTCCCGGTCCCGCGTGCGCCCGCCGAAGATGATCGCGTCGATCCGCACGCCCTGCGGACGGTCGAAGTCGTCCGCGACGTTGGGGACGTTGCCCA
>NZ_DAORSQ010000021.1:0-29208 GCF_035443605.1 Actinotalea sp.
CGAAGAACAGCTTGGTGTTGGGCTGGACGGCGTCGCGCCAGGCCTGCGGGTCGTGCGGGTCGGTGACGAACGTCGTCGTGATGCCCAGCTTGGGCAGCGTGTAGTGCAGCAGGTTGTACGTGCCGCCGTACAGCGACGGGCTGGCGACGACGTGGTCGCCCGCCTCCGCGATGTTGAGGATGGCGAGCGTCTCTGCCGCCTGGCCCGAGGCGAGCAGCAGGGCGCCGACGCCGCCCTCGAGCGAGGCGATGCGGTCCTCGACGGCGGTCTGCGTCGGGTTGCCGATCCGGGTGTAGATGGGGCCGAGGTCCGCGAGCGCGAACCGGGCGGCTGCGGTGTCTGCGTCGGGGAAGACGAAGGAGGTGGTCTGGTAGATCGGCAGCGCGCGGGCCCCGGTGGTGGGGTCGGCGCTCTGTCCGGCGTGGATCTGACGGGTCTCGAAGGACCAGCTGGCGTTGCTCATGGTGGGCTCCTGGGTACGGGGGGTACGTGGGGCACGGGGAGACCACAGCCAGCGCGCTGACCCTGGCCGACCCGCGCGGGGTCGAGGACAGGTGTGCACGTGGGGATCGAGGCCGGCGCTGTCCCGGGGTCTCACGCGAGGGTGAGGGTCCTACCGGTCAGCGGGCATGCCACCGAACGTGCGCGGGTCAGCGGCACATTCGAAGGAACATGTGGCGGAGCGTACGGCGTGGCGTCCCCCCGCCGGAACGACCGTCTCGCCATCTGAGATCCACGTGCTCGCCGTCCGGGACGGAGCCTGGCCGGACGGGCGCGGCGCCGAGGTCAAGCCCCGCCCCGGGCGTGCCGATGACCAGGGGAGGGGCGCATGGTGCTCGTGTTAAAGGAGTGACAGGTGTTCCCTTCGGTGGGCGCGACGCAGTAGCGTCGGACCCAGATCCAGTGGGCCAGCGGCCTGCGCAGGCGGGCCCCGGTCACGACCGGTCGGCAGGACGGGAGTGACAGGGATGCGAGCCACGCCACGGCGCGCCGCTGCGACGACCGCCCTCGTGCTCGTCGCCGGGCTCCTCACCGCCCAGGCGTCGTGGGCCGAGCCCGACCCGAGCGCGGCCGACGCGGCCGAGGCGCGGACCGCCGTCGCCTCCGCGGCCTCCGCCGTGGCCGACATCGAGCTCCGGCTCTCCGTGCAGTCCGCCACCCTCGAGACCGCGTGGACCGCGGTCGAGGCCGCGGCCGAGGACTACACCGGCGCGATCGTCGCGCGGGACGAGGCCGCTGCGGCGAGCCGCGAGGCCGCCGAGCGCGCCGACGCCGCGCTCGCGGACGTCGAGGTCGCCCAGGAGGTGCTCGGCGACATCGCGCTCGAGGCCTACCGGTCGGGTGGTTCGCTCGACGGCCTGAGCGCCTTCCTCTCCGCCGACGGGTACGAGGACCTCGTCGCCCGGTCGTCGGCCATCGAGCAGCTCGGTGACCGCGCCCAGCGCGCCGTCCAGCAGCTCGAGGCCGCCGAGCTCGTCGCCAGGACCCTCGGGGCCAGGGCGGACGAGGCCGCCGCCGCCGCCGAGACCACCGCGACGGCGGCGCAGGACGCCCTGACGGCCGCCGAGGCCGCGCAGGCCGCAGCCGAGGAGCAGGTCGCGGCGATCGCGGCGGAGCGCGAGGTGCTGCTCGCCGAGCTCGCGGCGCGTCGGCAGACGTCGGTCGAGATCGAGCGCACCCGCCAGGACGCCCTCGACGCCCGGCGCAGCGCGCGGGTCGAGGCCGCGGCCGCCTCGTCACGGGGGGTGTCGAGCGGTGCCCCCACGACGACGCCCGTGACGACCACCCCGGGGACGACGAGCCCGGTCACGGCCACCCCGGCACCCGCACCGGCACCCGCCCCGGCACCGGTACCCGGTCCCGCACCGGCACCCGTTCCGGCCCCGGCACCTGCGCCGGCCCCGGCCCCGGCTCCCGCTCCGGCCCCGGCACCCGCGGACCCCTACGGGCTCGGCACCGGTGCGCTGCGCGGCTCGGCGGAGCAGGGCAACGCCGCGGTCGCCTGGGCCACCGCGCAGGTCGGCAAGGCGTACTCCTACGGCGCGGCGGGCCCGGACTCGTTCGACTGCTCCGGGCTGACCAGCCAGGCGTGGAAGGCCGCTGGCGTCTCCATCCACCGCACGTCGCGCGACCAGTACCGCCAGGTGCGCAAGGTCGCCTACGACGCGATGCGCCCCGGCGACCTCATCTTCTACGGCAGCGTCGGCAGCGACCCCGGCAGCATCACGCACGTGGCGATGTACGTCGGCAACGGCCAGATGGTCGAGGCCCCGCGTGCGGGCGTGCCGCTGCGCGTCACGAAGGTCCGCTGGTCGGGCACCATGCCCTACGCCGGGCGGCCCTGACCGCACCGCGGTCAGGCGGTCGCGGTCGTGCGGGGGCTCAACCCGCCAGCCGCAGCAGGCCGGGGCCGTGCTCGCCGGGCGTCTGCTCCACGACGTAGTCGAAGAACGGCGCGCCGTCGGGGCCGTCGAGCACGTCGACGACCTCCACGGCCAGCACCTCCCCGGCGGTCAGCTGCCCGCCCGGGGCAAGGCTCTGCCCGGCCAGCGGGCCGTCGACGAAGTGGTACTGCGGCACGGGGTCACCTCGGTGGTCCTGGCGGGTGCGGTCCGCCCTCCCATCGACCGGCGTGCGGGCGACGTGACGGTTCGGGCGCGAGAACGGGCCGACGCGTCGTCCGCGTCGGCCCGTGGTCGGTGGTCAGGGGTGGTGGTAGCCGGTGTCGATCGCGCGCTGGCGGGAGTTCTGGATCTCCGCCTCGGCGGCCGCGCGGTCGACCCAGTGCGCGCCCTCGACGGACTTGCCCGGCTCGAGGTCCTTGTAGACCTCGAAGAAGTGCTGGATCTCGAGGCGGTGGAACTCGCTGACGTCGTCGATGTCCTGGCGCCACGACGCGCGCTGGTCACCCGTCGGGACGCAGAGGACCTTGTCGTCGCCGCCGGCCTCGTCGCGCATCCGGAACATGCCCAGCGCGCGGCACCGGATGAGGCAGCCGGGGAACGTCGGCTCCTCGAGGAGCACCAGGGCGTCGAGCGGGTCGCCGTCCTCGCCGAGGGTCCCGTCGATGTAGCCGTAGTCGTCCGGGTAGCGGGTCGAGGTGAAGAGCATGCGGTCCAGGCGGATGCGCCCGGTCACATGGTCGACCTCGTACTTGTTGCGCTGGCCCTTCGGGATCTCGATCGTGACGTCGAACTCCACAGCTCTCCTTCGCCCGGCTCCACGTGGTGTGCGGTGATCTGTGACTAGTGTGTCGCACCGGCGGGCCTCACGGCACCGTGAGCGGTGGATCGGTGGGAGGGCAGATGGGCAGGCGGGCCGCACGCGCCGCCGTCGGGACGCTCGCCGTCGTGCTGCTCGCGGGTGGCGGCTACGTCGCGGCGGACGTGCACGACCGGGTGCCGGGCCTGCTCACGCTCGCCCCGCCGCCCGTGCCGCCGGCCCCCTTCCCCACCGCGCCGGGCGCCGTCGAGCCCCCGGCGCCGGCGCCCGTCGTGGCGCAGCTCGACCCGGCGGCGCCGGTGCCCGACGTCGCCGCCGTCACCGCGCTGGCTCGGGAGCTGGCGGGTGACGCCCGGATGGGGACGTCCACCGGCATCAGCGTCGTCGACGTGCTGACCGGGCAGGTGCTCGCGGACCTCGAGGCCGGCACGCCGCAGGTGCCAGCCTCGACCGCCAAGGTGCTCACGGGCTTCGCGGCGCTGACGGCGCTGGGCGCGCAGGCCACGTTGCCGACCGCGGTGGTGCAGCCGGCACCCGGCCGGATCGTGCTCGTCGGTGGCGGCGACATGATGCTGGCCGCGGGTGCGGGAGACCCCACCGCGACCGTCGGCAGGGCCGGGCTGGCCGATCTGGCCGACGCCACCGCGCGCGCCCTCGCGCTGGCCGGGGTCACGACGGTGAGCGTCGCGGTCGACGACACGCTCTTCTCGGGGCCGACGTTGCACCCCGACTGGGTGCCCAGCGACGTCGCGGCGGGCTACGTCGCGCCCGTCACCGCCGTTGCGGTGGACATCGCGAAGACGGTGCACGACGACGAGTACCCGCCGCGGCACGCCGATCCGTCGCTGCACGCGGCCAGGACCCTGGCGGACCTGCTCACCGCCAGGGGCGTGACGGTGACCGGCGGCGTGACGCGCGAGCCGGCCCCGGCGGGGTCGGTCGAGCTCGCCCGGGTCGAGTCCGCTCCGCTGCGCGACGTCGTCCGCTACGCGCTGCGCGACTCGGACAACACCATCACCGAGGTGCTGGGCCGGCTGGTCGCGGTGCGGGGCGGGCTGCCGGGGAGCTTCGACGGCGCGACGAGCGCCGTGCTCGCCGAGGTCGCGGCGCAGGGTCTCGACACGACGGGCGCCACGCTGCGCGACTGCAGCGGGCTCGCCGCCACCTCCGCGCTCGCGCCGTCGCTGCTCACCGACGCCCTGGTGCTCGCGGCCGACCCCGACCGCCCCGCGCTGCTGCCGGCGCTGCTCGACCTGCCCGTGGGCGGCTGGACCGGGACGCTCGCGGACCGGTTCGGCACCGGTGCGGCGCAGGGCCTGGTCCGGGCCAAGACCGGGAGCCTGCCGGGGGTGACCTCGCTGGCCGGGACGGTGCTGACGGTCGACGGCAGGCTGCTGGCCTTCGCCGTGCTCGCCGACGCCACCCCCGCCGGGGGGCAGGCGGCGCCCCGCGGGGTGATCGACACCATGGTCCAGGGCCTCGCCGGGTGCGGGTGCACCACACCGTGAGCACCCCAGGCGTGAGCACACCAGGCGTGAGCACCCCGGCCGCGAGCGCCCCGAGCGACGACCGTGGCGTCGGCGGTCCCGACTGGGAGCTCGCCGCGCGCTGGGGCGGCCACTGGGCCTCGCCCGGTCCGACGGCCCCGCGCGCCGAGCTCGAGGCGCTCGTCGCGCGGCTGCGCGCCTCGGCGACCCGCGCGGTGCCGCTCGCGGCGCGCGCCGGACGGTTCGGCACGCTGGTCGCGGGCTACCCGCGCGCCAGGGTGCTCGTCGTGGACCGGCCCGGGTGGGCGCGGGCCGCTGCGGACTCGTTCGCCGGGCTCGCCGTCGGCCTCGACCCCGCGCCGGCCGGCGCCGGCCCGGCCTGGTCCAGGCCGGCGGGGACGGCCCAGGTGGCCGGCCTGCTCGGCCTGCTCGCCGGTCGCGTGCTCGGCCAGTTCGACCCGTTCGGCACCGACGAGCCCGGCGGGCGGCTGCTGCTCGTCGCCCCCAACGTGCTGCACGTCGAGCGCGCGATGGGGGTCGACCCGGCCGACCTGGCGCTGTGGGTGTGCGTGCACGAGCAGACGCACGCGATGCAGTTCGCCGCCGCGCCGTGGCTCGGCGAGCACCTGCGGACGGCCCTGGCGGGGCTGCTCGCTCCGCGCGACGACGACGGGGCCGGGCCGCCCGCACCGGGACGGACCGGTGCACGGGCCGTCGCGGCCCTGCGGACCCTGCGGGGCCGCGCGCCGGCGGACGACCTGGGACTGCTCGCGCTCGCCCTGGACCCCGACCAGCGCCGCGAGGTCGAGCGGATCGGTGCCGTGATGTCCTTGCTCGAGGGCCACGCCGACGTGACGATGGACGCTGTGCCGAGCCGGGTCATCGCCTCCAGGGGTCAGCTGCGCGCGCGCCTGGACGCGCGCCGGCGCGCCACCGGTCTCGACGCCGTGCTGCGGCGGCTCATCGGCCTCGACGCGAAGCTGCTGCAGTACCGCCGCGGGGCCGACTTCGTGCGCGGGGTGCGCCACTCCGGGGGGCGCACGGCGCTCGAGGCCGTGTGGTCGGGTCCGGCGGCGCTGCCCACCCCGGCCGAGCTGCTCGACCCCGCGTCCTGGGTGCGCCGGGTGCACGGATGATGACGCTCGCACCACCGACGCTGGTGACCCCGTGAGCGGCCCGCACCCCGCCGTCGCCGTCGTGCGCTCGGCCGTGCGCGCGGAGCTCACCCTGCTCGCCGCGGGTGCGGACGACGGCGCGCTCGTGCTCGTCGCGTGCTCCGGCGGTGCGGACTCCCTCGCCCTTGCCGCCGCCGCGGCGTTCGTGGCTCCCCGGGTGGGGCTGCGCGCCGGCGCCGTCGTCGTCGACCACCGGCTGCTGGCCGGCAGCGCGGACGTCGCCGCACGCGCCGCGGACCAGTGCCGGGACCTGGGTCTGTCCCCGGTCGAGGTGGTCGCCACGACGGTCGGTGGCAGCGGTGGGCCCGAGGCCGCGGCGCGGATGGGGCGTTACGCCGCCCTCGCCGACGTCGCCGACCGGTACCGTGCCGTCGCGGTGCTCCTGGGCCACACGCTGGACGACCAGGCCGAGACCGTGCTGCTGGGGCTCGCGCGGGGCTCGGGCGCACGGTCGCTGGCCGGGATGCCCGCGCGCCGCGGCCTGCTGCGCCGTCCCCTGCTCGGCGTGCGGCGCGCGCAGACCCTCGAGGCGTGCGAGGCGCAGGGCCTCGTCCCGTGGCACGACCCGACCAAC
This sequence comes from Actinotalea sp., assembly GCF_035443605.1. NCBI lineage: Bacteria > Bacillati > Actinomycetota > Actinomycetes > Micrococcales > Cellulomonadaceae > Actinotalea > Actinotalea sp. The sequence continues at coordinate 6,459 of NZ_DAORSQ010000021.1, forward strand.
ACCCCCGCTGACGGGCCCGACCTGGGCGAGGCCAACCGTCGCGCCGTCGTGCGCCACGAGGTCCTCCCGGTGCTCGAGCGCGCGTTGGGCCCCGGGGTGGCGCTGGCGCTGGCCCGCACGGCCGACCAGCTGCGCGCCGACACCGAGGTGCTCGAGGACCTCGCAGACCAGCTGCTCGCGGCCGCGCGCGAGGGCGGTGGTCCCGTCGGTGCGCTCGACGTCGTGCGGCTCGGGGCCGCCCCGGAGGCGGTGCGACGCCGGGCGCTGCACGCCGCGCTGGCCGGGTGGGGCTTCGGCGCCCCGCACGCCGTGCACGTGGAGGCCGTCGACGCCCTCGTGGTGGGTTGGCGCGGTCAGGGCGCCGCGGCGGTGCCGGGGGGATCGGTGGTCCGGCGGTATGGCAGGCTGGCACCCGACGTCTCGACCTAGGGAGCAGCGGCCGGTGGATCCTTCGGACATGGGTGACGACCTCGAGCGCGTGCTGCTCACCGAGGCGCAGCTCCAGGGGCGGCTCGACGAGCTCGCCGCGCAGATCGACACCGACTACGCAGGCCGCGACCTGCTGCTCGTCGGCGTGCTCAAGGGTGCCGTCATGGTCATGGCCGACCTGGTGCGCCGCCTGCACACGCCCGTCGAGATGGACTGGATGGCGGTGTCGTCCTACGGCGCCGGGACCACGTCGTCCGGCGTGGTGCGCATCCTCAAGGACCTCGACTCCGACCTCACGGGCCGCCACGTGCTCATCGTCGAGGACATCATCGACTCCGGTCTGACCCTGTCCTGGCTGCTGTCCAACCTGCGCAGCCGTGGCCCGGCGACGGTCGAGATCGCCACGATGCTGCGCAAGCCCGAGGCGGCCAAGGTCGACGTCGACGTGCGTTACGTCGGGTTCGACATCCCCAGCGACTTCGTCGTCGGCTACGGCCTGGACTACGCGGAGAAGTACCGCAACCTGCCGTTCGTCGGGACGCTCGCCCCGCACGTCTACCGCGACTAGCCGACCCGGCCCGACTCGTCCGGCGGTCCGAGCAGGGCCCAGAGCGCTTCGAGGTCGGCCGCCTCGGCGTCGAGCTCCGCGCGGCTCGCCGAGGCCGCGGCATCGGCGGCGTCGAGGGCGGCGCGTCTGGCCTGCTGGTCCTGAGCGGCCAGCTCGAGGTGGTCGCGGACGGCGGCGAGCGTGTCGCTCGTCTGCTGAGTCTCGACGACCGTGCCGTCCCACAGGGTCCAGGAGCTCGTCCACCGCGCGCGCAGCTCCGGCGCGGCCGCGTTGTACTGCTCGACCGAGGCGTTGTAGGACGCACGGGTCGCGGCGAGGCCGGCCGCGTCGAGCTCGAGGACGGCCCTGGCCGTGGCGTCGGCCTGCTCCGTCGTGGCCTGCGCGGCGTACCGCGCGGCCAGGTCGATGCTCAGGGTCTCCTGGGCGTCCGCCGTGGCCCGCTCGATCCCGACGGTGGCGACCCGGTCCGTGAGGAACTGCGCGTACCGGGCCTCGAGGGCAGGGCTGAGCGCGCCGGGCAGGGACGAGCCGAGGACGGCGAACGCCTGCCAGCCGGCGGTGCGGGCGTCGCCGTGCGTCACGTCGTCGAGGTACCCGTGGAGCCGGTCGTCCGGGACGTCGTAGAGCACGAACTGCCGCGCGCCGGTGGTGCAGCCCCACCGGCCCGGCTCGCCCGGTGCGCCGAGGCAGGCCCGGTCGACCTCCTCGTGCGAGGCCAGCCGGGGGTGGCGGTCGAGGAAGGCCTCGCGCCCGGCATCGGTCGGCGCCATCTCCTCGGCCAGGGCCAGCACCTCCGCCGACGGCGGACCGGGGTCGACGGGCTCCAGGACGGCGCCGCAGCCGGCAGCGGTGAGGGCGACGGCGATCACCGCTGCCGCCGCTCGATGCACCCCCTGCCGCACCGGGTCCCCTCTCGTCGCACCCGGACGCTAGCCCCGTGCGGGGGCCGGCGGGTGCGGTCCGACGACGCAGGAGGGGCCGCAGCGTGAACGCAGGACGAACGCCCCCGGTGGGGAGATGGGGCTCGTCCGCCGGCACGGCGTGGTGCGCCCGGGCCGGGAGAGTCAACGTGCGCGGGGCGCGCCGGGTTCCCGCTGCTGCCCTGCGCGAACACGCGGGGGTCTGCCGGGGGTCAGCGGGTAGCCTGCAGGCCAGACCTACCCCGCGACCAGGAGGGATAGGGCCCCGGCCCCGTCGCCCATGAACCTCAAGAGCCTCACCCGTGGCCCGGCGATCTGGATCGCCCTTGCCGTCGTCATCCTCTGGATCGCGGTCTCGTCCTTCAGCACCACCGGCGTGCAGCGGATCGACACCTCCGACGGCCTGGCCCTGCTCGCGGGGGACACCGTCGACCAGGCCAAGATCGTCGACGGCCAGCAGCGCGTGGACCTGACGCTCACCGAGGACTTCGAGGAGTACGGGACGAACGTCCAGTTCTACTACGTGGTCCCGCAGGGCGAGGCCGTGGTGCAGGCCATCGCCGACGCGGACCCGCCGGGCGGGTTCAACTCCGAGGTCCCGCGCACCACCTGGTGGGCCAGCCTGCTGTCCCTCGTGCTGCCGTTCGTCATCATCCTGGGCCTCTTCTGGTTCCTCATGTCGCGCATGCAGGGCGGCGGCTCGCGCGTCATGCAGTTCGGCAAGTCGCGCGCCAAGCTGGTCTCCAAGGAGACCCCGCAGGTCACGTTCGCTGACGTCGCGGGCGTCGACGAGGCCGTCGAGGAGCTCCAGGAGATCAAGGACTTCCTCGCCGACCCGGCCAAGTTCCAGGCCGTCGGCGCCAAGATCCCCAAGGGCGTCCTGCTCTACGGGCAGCCCGGGACCGGCAAGACGCTGCTCGCCCGGGCGGTCGCGGGCGAGGCGGGCGTGCCGTTCTACTCGATCTCCGGCTCCGACTTCGTCGAGATGTTCGTCGGCGTGGGCGCCTCGCGCGTCCGCGACCTGTTCGACCAGGCCAAGCAGAACGCCCCGGCGATCATCTTCATCGACGAGATCGACGCCGTCGGACGCCACCGCGGTGCCGGCATGGGCGGCGGTCACGACGAGCGCGAGCAGACGCTCAACCAGATGCTCGTCGAGATGGACGGGTTCGACGTCAACGCCAACGTCATCCTCATCGCGGCGACCAACCGGCCGGACATCCTCGACCCGGCGCTGCTGCGCCCCGGCCGGTTCGACCGCCAGATCTCCGTCGACGCCCCTGACCTGCGCGGTCGCGAGCGCATCCTCAAGGTCCACGCGATGGGCAAGCCGATGGCGCCCGACGTCGACCTGCACGCCGTCGCGAAGCGCACGCCCGGCTTCACCGGTGCCGACCTGGCCAACGTGCTCAACGAGGCGGCGCTGCTCACCGCGCGCACCGGTGGGCAGACCGTCGGCAACCACGAGCTCGACGAGGCGATCGACCGCGTCATCGCCGGTCCGCAGAAGCGGACCCGGCTGATGAACGACAAGGAGAAGAAGATCACCGCGTACCACGAGGGCGGCCACGCCCTGGTGGCGGCCTCGCTGCGGTACACCGACCCGGTGACGAAGGTGACGATCCTCCCGCGGGGTCGCGCGCTGGGCTACACCATGGTCATGCCGGCCGAGGACAAGTACTCGACGACGCGCAACGAGCTGCTCGACCAGCTCGCCTACGCCATGGGCGGTCGCGTCGCCGAGGAGCTCGTCTTCCACGACCCGACGACGGGCGCCTCCAACGACATCGAGAAGGCCACGGCCGTGGCCCGCAAGATGGTCACGCAGTTCGGCATGTCCGAGCGGATCGGTGCGGTCAAGCTCGGCCAGGACTCGGGCGAGGTGTTCATGGGCCGCGACATGGGCCACGGGCGGGACTACTCCGAGGAGGTCGCGGCGGTCGTCGACGTCGAGGTGCGGGCGCTCATGGACTACGCGCACGACGAGGCATGGGCGATCCTCACCCAGCACCGAGCGGTGCTCGACGCGCTGGTCACCGAGCTGCTGGAGCGTGAGACGCTCAACCAGGCCGAGCTCGCCGAGATCTTCGCGCCGATCACCAAGAACGCCCCGCGCGACGTGTGGCTGTCGAGCCCCGAGCGCGCCGTCTCGAGCATCCCGCCGGTGCAGACGTCCGCCGAGCGCGCGGCGGCGAACGGCGGAGGGGTGCCGCAGGACGAGGCGGCCACCGCGCACGACGAGCACCCCGCGCAGGCCATCATCGAGGTGCCACCGGACGGGACGGTCCAGCCATGACGACGGAGGCCACCACCACCGGCGGGCTCGACGAGGCCGTCGCGCTCGACGACGCCACAGCCCCCCTGCCGCCGGGCTACGACTACGAGCGCGCCGAGCGCGCCGTGCGCGAGCTGCTGCTCGCCGTCGGGGAGGACCCTGACCGCGAGGGTCTGCGCGAGACGCCGGCCCGGGTGGCCCGCGCCTACGCCGAGACCTTCGCCGGCCTGTACCAGGAGCCGCGCGACGTGCTGTCGGCGACCTTCGACATCGGGCACGACGAGATGGTCCTCGTCAAGGACATCGCGGTGTTCTCGACGTGCGAGCACCACCTCGTGCCGTTCCACGGCGTCGCGCACGTCGGGTACATCCCCGGGCCGGACGGTCGGGTGACGGGGCTGTCGAAGATCGCGCGGCTCGTGGACCTCTACGCGCGGCGCCCCCAGGTCCAGGAGCGGCTCACGTCGCAGGTGGCCGACGCGATGGTCGAGGTGCTCGGCGCGGCGGGCGTCGTCGTGGTCGTCGAGTGCGAGCACCTGTGCATGTCGATGCGGGGCGTGCGCAAGCCCGGTGCCCGGACGGTGACCTCGGCGGTGCGTGGCCAGATGCGCCACGGGACCACCCGCGCCGAGGCGATGAGCCTCATCCTCGCCCGCTGAGCCGAGCCACCGCCCCACGCGCGGTCTCACGCGCTGACGGCACGTGCCGCCGCCACAGACCCGCGCCCGCCCCGCACCCGCGGCCGGATCGTGTGGATCTTCCGGCAGGTGGAGCCGGGAGCTCACCACTGTCGTGCGACGGGCGGGGTCGGGGGCCGCGTGCGGCGCCGGGTTCGCGTGAGGGGTGGTGTCACGGGCCGACGGGGCAGCCGGGGCCGCACGGGCGGGCCTGGCCGGTCCAGCCTCGGGAGCGCAGCGCGGCCTCGACCTGGGCCGCCGTCCGGCACGGCGTGGCCCGGACGTGGCGCCAGCGGAACCGCAGGGTGAGGTCGCCGCGTTCGATGAGCACCGCGTTGTCCCGCCACACGTCGTCGTCGGTGCGTCCGCCGGGATGCGCGACCTCGCCGTCGAGCTCGGACCGCACGCCGAACCCCTCGTAGACGCTGTCGGCCCGGATCCATCGCCCGCCCACGCGCTCACGGCGCTGCAGCCGGGACGTCGGCAGGCCGTGCCGCCGTTCGACGTCCACGTGGTAGCGGTGCTCCAGGGGTGACTCGATCCCGTCGGCGACCTCGCCGAGCAGCTCGAGGGCCAGAGCCCGCCGCGGCACGCGGCTCCGAGCGCCCAACGCATCGAGGATGGCGTGCGGCGCGACCCCCGCGCGCACGGCGGAGGCGAGCAGCCCGACGGCGGCGTCGGCGGACGGGGCGTCGCCCAGGAGGTCGACGACGGTCTCGGCAGGGACGATCGCTCGCAGCCTGCCGCCCGACGGCGGCATCGTGCGGCGCCGTCGGACCTGAAGCCCCGGGCTCGGCCGCACCGTGCGTCGCGCCGGGACCTCGACCTCGATCGTCTGGGGTGGCGCCGCGAGGAAGCCGTGCAGGTGGGCCGCGCCCCGGCGACCGATGGCCGCGCCGGGGCCGGCATACAGCAGTGCGGCCGAGGCCCGGGTGCGCCACGGGACGGGGCCGGTGTGGACGCAGTAGACCCCGCGGTGCAGCCGCTGCCACAGCCCGGCAGCGACCCACCGGCCCGGCGCCGAGTCGTCGACCCCGAGCGACGTGAGCTGGGCGGCCGCGACGACGCCGTCCTGGCGGAGGGCGACCTGCAGGACGGACTCGGGCGGTCGGCGCATCACCCCAGGCTCGCCGCCCTCGACTCGGGCCGTCGACGTGGCACGGACGCCCTGTGGAGAAGCTGGGCCGCGCGAGACCCCGTGGATGGCCAGCCCGGCTGCGCGGCCTCCGCCCGCGATCGTGTGGCGTTCCCGACCCCTGCAGCTGGAAGGGCCACACACTCCCGTCCCGGCCTCGCGCATGCGCTCGGCCCGAGGGGAACGTGGGGATCCTCCGGCCGATGCGGAGGGGAGAGCCACACGATCACGGTGAGGGGACGGGTCGGCGGACGGGGCGGCGGGGCGGGCACGGGACGGAGCGGGACGGGGCGGGACGGGTCGGGGGCTGCGACCCCGGGGCCGGTGCCGACCTGCGGCTCTAGGCTGGTGGCGTGACCCGACACCCGGCCCCGCTGCCCGAGCGCATCGCCGGGCTGGACCGCACCCTGGTCATGGGCGTGGTCAACGTGACCCCCGACTCGTTCAGCGACGGCGGCCGGTGGTTCGAGCCAGAGGCCGCCGTCGAGCACGGGCTCCGGCTGCTCGCCGAGGGTGCCGACCTGCTCGACGTCGGCGGCGAGTCCACGCGGCCGGGTGCCCACCGGGTGTCCCCCGACGAGGAGCGCCGACGCGTGCTGCCGGTGGTCGCCGACCTCGTCGCGGCCGGTGCCGTGGTGAGCGTCGACACGACGCGCGCCGCCGTGGCCGCCGAGGCTGTCGAGGCCGGCGCACACGTGGTCAACGACGTCTCGGGCGGTCTGGCCGACCCCGAGATGTACCGCACGGTCGCGCGCACGGGCGCGGTGTACGTGGCCATGCACTGGCGCGGGCCGTCGGACGTCATGGACGGCCTCGCACGGTACGACGACGTCGTCGCGCAGGTGCGCGACGAGCTCGCCGCGCGGGTCGCCGAGGCGCTCGGTGCGGGCGTGGCGCCCGAGCAGCTGGTCCTCGACCCGGGGCTGGGCTTCGCCAAGCAGGGTGCCGACAACTGGCCGTTGCTGGCGCACCTCGACGCGCTGACGGGACTGGGCCGGCCCGTGCTCGTCGGGGCGTCGCGCAAGCGGTTCCTCGGCCACCTGCTCGCCGACCGGGACGGCGTCCCGGCCCCGCCGGAGGGTCGCGACCGCGCCACCGCGGCGGTGAGCGCGCTGGCGGCCGCGGCGGGCGCTTGGTGCGTGCGGGTGCACGACGTGCCCGGCTCGGCGGACGCGGTCCGGGTCGCCGCGGCCTGGCGCGCGGCACGGGACGTCACGACCCACGGCGAGACGAGCGGAGCACACCATGCCTGAGCACGAGCCGTCCCCCCAGGGCACCCAGGGTGCGCACAGCCACGCAGCTCCAGCGCACCACGCACCCGTCGACCGGATCCGCCTCGTCGGGGTCACCGCCTTCGGCTACCACGGGGTGCTCGAGACCGAGCGTCGCTCCGGCCAGACCTTCAGCGCCGACGTCGTGCTGCACGTCGACACGCGCCCGGCCGCGGCGACGGACCGGCTGGACCTCACCGTGGACTACGGCGGCCTGGCCGAGCAGGTCGCCGCGGTGCTCGCGGGGGACCCCGCCGACCTCATCGAGACCGTGGCAGAGCGGATCGCCGTGGTCGCGCTGTCGTACGCGCCCGTCGCGGCCGTCGACGTGGTGCTGCACAAGCCGCAGGCGCCGATCACGGTGCCGTTCGGCGACGTCACGGTCGAGATCCACCGGGACCGGCGCCACCTCCCGTCCCTCGTCGCTGTCCCGCTCGAGGACGCGGCCGCCGGCGGGGTCCCCGCTCCGGCGACGGCCCAGCCCGCTCCGGCGCCGACCCAGCCCGCCCTCGCGTCGGCCCAGCCCCCTGGACCGGCCACGGCCACCGCCCCGGCCACCGTCCCGGTCGCGTCCGCCGTCCCCCTCGCGTCCGCCGTCGCGGCGCCAGCCCCCGTCGCCGTGCCCGCGCTGGAGGCCATGCCGGTTGCCGACGGCGACACGACCCGCCTCGACCTGCCCGTCCCCGCGCTCGAGCCCTGGCCGACGGCCGACCTCGACGCGACGCGCATCGACCCGCCCGCCGCCCCGGCGCCGCCCGAGCCACCCCTGCCCTCGGCGGCGTTCGACGACCCCGAGCCCCTGGTCGACCCGCTGGACGCCGTACCGCCCGAGCCGGTCGACGTCGTCCTCGCGCTGGGCTCCAACCTCGGCGGGAGCCAGGAGACGCTGCGCCAGGCCGTGAGCGACCTGGCTGCGGTCCCGGGCCTGGAGATCACCGCGATCGCCCCGCTGGCCCGGACCGGCCCCGTGGGCGGTCCGGAGCAGCCGGACTACCTCAACACGGTGCTCCTCGCGCGGACCGTGCTCAGCCCCCGCGCCCTGCTGGCCGCGTGCCAGGGTGTCGAGGCGCGGCACGGCCGCGTGCGTGAGGAGCGGTGGGCAGCCCGCACGCTCGACATCGACCTCATCGTGCACGGTTCGACGCTGGCGGTCGCGGAGGACCTCGAGCTGCCGCACCCGCGGGCCCACCAGCGGGCCTTCGTCCTCGAGCCGTGGGCCCAGGTGGCCCCGGACGCCGTGCTGCCGGGCCTGGGCGGCGGCCCCGTGGGCGCGCTGGCCCGCACGGCCCCGGACCGCGACGGCATCCGCTGGCTCGCGCTCGACTGGTGGAGCCCGCAGCCGGAGCGTGGCTGATGCGGCGGACCGCATGGCAGCGGCTGCTCGCCGCGGCGGCCGGCTCGACGGTGCTGACCTACGCCGTCCTGCGGATCGCCGAGAGCCGTGGCGTCGCGCTGCTCCCGCCGCCCGTCGTGTCGGTGCTCGTGGTGCTGCTCATCGCGGGCGTCGTCCTGGCGATGGGCTGGGCTGTGCGGCAGTACGCGCAGGGCAACCGGCCGAACCTCGACCCGCTGGTCGCCGCGCGCACGGTGGTGCTCGCCACCGCCGCGGCCTGGACCGGGGCACTGCTGACCGGGTGGTACGCGGGTCAGGTGCTCGTCGTGGTGGGCGATCTCGAGATCGCCGCGCGGCGGGACGTCGCCGAGGCTGCCGGCGCGGCGCTCGTCGGCACGGTGCTGCTCGCCGTCGTGGGCCTCGTCGTCGAGCGCTGGTGCGAGGTCAAGCCGCCGGACGACGCCCCCGGCACGGGTCTGTCGGCCGGGGCGGCGACCTGATCCTGCGGCCGATCGAGCGACCGTCGAGCGATGGGAGGATGGGGCCATGACCGAGCAGCCAGACCCCCGTGGCCCGTTCGACCCGGCGGGGGTGGTGTGGCAGCCGGTGTCCCCGCAGCTCGTCACCGTGCGCCTCGTGACGATCGCCATCGCGCTGGGCATCCCGCTGGTGCTGGCCGTCGTCGCGGCCGCCCTGGTCGGCGAGCCGGCCCTGTGGGCCGTGCCCGCCGTGCTGGCCGTCGTCGGGCTGTGGCTCGCCTGGCTCGTCCGGCGGCAGGTGCGCGCGATCGGCTACGCCGAGCGAGACGACGACCTGCTCATCCGGCGCGGCCTGCTCCAGCGGTCCCTCGTCGTGGTCCCCTACGGGCGGATGCAGTTCGTCGACGTGCAGGCCGGGCCGCTCGACCGGTGGTGCGGGGTGGCCCGCGTGCAGCTGCACACGGCGTCGGCGAGCAGCGACGCCTCGATCCCCGGCCTCGTCCCGGCCGAGGCCGCGCGCCTGCGCGACCGGCTCGCCGCGCGCGGTGAGGCCCGGCTGGCGGGGCTGTGAGCGCGGATCTCGTCTGGAGCCGCGTCCACCCCGTCACCCCGGCTGTCAAGGGGTGGAAGGTCCTCGCGGTGCTGCTGGCGATCGTCGTCCAGCAGGTCGGCACCTCGGTCAACGGGGTGCAGGAGGTCGTCGAGCGCGCCGGCTGGGGCCCGATCATCGGGGCGTTCGGCGTCGCCGTGCTCATCGGCTTCGGCTACGCGGGCCTGGCCTGGCGGATGACGCGCTACGCCGTGGACGCGGAGTCCGTGTACCTGCAGACCGGGGTGCTGTTCCGCCAGCAGCGCACGGCGAGGCTCGACCGGATCCAGGGGATCGCGGTGGTCAAGCCGCTGCTGGCCCGGCTCCTCGGGCTGGCGGAGCTGCGGATCGAGGTCGCCGGCGCAGGCGACTCGGCCGTGCAGATCTCCTACCTGCGCGAGGACGCGGCCCAGCGGCTGCGCAACGGCCTGCTGGCGCGCGCGGCCGGGGTGGACTTCGGCACGGTCGAGCAGCCGGAGGCGCCCGAGGCGCCAGAGCGGGAGCTCATCGCGGTCTCGCCCACCCGGCTGGTCGCGTCGCTCGTGCGGTCGATCGCCATCGTCGTGCTCACCCTGGGCATCGTGGGCGTGGTCGGGGTCGCGGTGGGCACGCGCGAGCTCGGTGCGCTGTTCACCGCCCTGCCGGCCCTGCTCGGCGCCGGCGGGTACCTCTGGGGCCGGTTCGCGGGGGAGTTCGACTTCCGGGTCGCGCAGTCGCCCGACGGCCTGCGCCTGAGGCACGGGCTGCTCGAGTCCCGCGCGCAGACGGTCCCGCCCGGGCGCGTCCAGGCCGTGCGCCTCACGCAGCCGCTGCTGTGGCGGCGCAAGGACTGGTGGCGCGTCGAGTCCAACATCGCGGGCTTCAACCAGTCGCAGGACGCGCCCACCCAGACCGTGCTGCTGCCGGTCGGCGACCGCGCCCAGGCGCTGCTGGTCCTGTGGCTCGTGCTGCCGGACCTGGGTGTCGCCGACCCGCGCGCCGTGCTCGAGGCGGCGCTCGTGGGCACCGGCTCCGCGGAGGGGTTCGTCACCAGCCCGCGGCGCGCCCGTCCGCTGGACCCCTGGTCGTGGCGCCGCAACGGCTACGTCGTCACCGAGCACGCGCTCCTCGTGCGCCGAGGCCGGTGGGTGCGTGAGGTCCTCGTGGTGCCCCACGCACGCCTCCAGTCGCTCGGCCTGCACCAGGGTCCGCTGCAGCGTCGGCTCGGCCTGGCGTCGGTGGCCCTGCACTCGACCCCGGGGCCGATCACGCCGCGCGTCGCGCACCTGGACGCCGCCGGCGCCGGCGAGCTCGTCGACGCCCAGGCCGTGCGCGCGCGGCTCGCTCGGGCCGGCGCGGGCCCCGAGCGCTGGATGCGGGGACCGGCATCCCCGGTCCCCGCCGCGACGGTCCAGACGACGGTCCCGACGCCCCCCGCCGGCCCGCCCCCGCCGCCCGCTGGCCCGCCGGTGACGACGGTGCCCCCGCCCCCGCCCCCGCCGCCCGCTGGCCCGCCGGTGACGACGGTGCCCCCGCCCCCGCCGCCCGCCGCGGACGTGCGATGACCACGCCACCCCCCGGTCGGCTCGGGGTCGGCGTCGTCGGCGCCGGCCGGGTCGGGGCCGTCCTCGGCAGCGCGTTGCGGGCGGCAGGGCACGCCGTCGTCGGGGCCAGCGGGATCTCCGCGGCCAGCCGCGAGCGGATCGGGGCGATGCTGCCGGGCGTCCCGGCGCTCGAGGTGCCGCAGGTGGTCGAGCGCGCGGAGCTCGTGCTGCTCACGGTGCCCGACGACGCGCTGGCAGACCTCGTCGCGGGGCTGGCGCGGCTCGGCGCGTGGCACCCGGGGCAGATCGTCGTCCACACCGCGGGTGCGCACGGCGTCGGCGTGCTGGCCCCCGCCGCGGCCGTGGGCGTCATCCCCCTGGCGATCCACCCCGCGATGACCTTCACCGGGACGTCGCTCGACCTCGTCCGGCTGGTCGGCGCCACGTTCGCGGTGACCGGGCCGTCGCCGGTGCTCCCGATCGGCCAGGCGCTGGTCGTGGAGATCGGCGGGGACCCCGTGGTCGTCGCCGAGCAGGCCCGCCCGCTCTACCACGCGGCCCTGGCGCACGGGGCCAACCACCTCGTGGTCCTCGTGGCCCAGGCGGCCCAGGCGCTGGCCGCCGCGGGCGTCGCGGACCCCGGTGCTGCCCTCGCGCCGCTGCTGGGCGCCGCGCTCGACGGCGCGCTGCGCGCGGCGCCCGACGCCGGCGTGGCCTCGCTCACCGGACCGGTGGTGCGCGGCGACGCCGGCACGGTCGCGGCCCACCTCGACGAGCTGGCGGCCCTGGCCGCGCGCGACCCCGCGGCGGCCGACCTGCCGCCGACCTACCGGGCGCTGGCCCGGGCCACCACGGCCCGTGCCCTGCTGGGCGGCCGGATCACCCCCGAGCAGGCCGAGCGCCTGCTCGACACGATCGCCGGGGAGGCGACCCGATGACCCCGCACGTCGTGCACACCCGCACGGACCTGACGGCAGCGCTCGCGGCCCCGCCCGGGGGGCCGGCGGCGACCCCCGCGGGCCGCCGCGCCGTCGTCATGACGATGGGCGCGCTGCACGAGGGCCACCTCGCGCTGGTCCGCGCCGCGCGCGAGCGCGCCGACCAGGTGGTCGTGACGATCTTCGTCAACCCGCTGCAGTTCGGCCCCGCCGAGGACCTCGCGCGCTACCCGCGGGACCTGGCGGCCGACGTCGCGCTGCTCGCGACCGCGGGCGCCGACCTCGTCTTCGCGCCGTCGGTCGACGAGGTCTACCGCGGCGAGGCCGTGGTTCGGGTCTCGGCCGGGCGGCTGGGCGAGCGGCTCGAGGGCGCCCACCGGCCGGGGCACTTCGACGGCGTGCTCACGGTGGTCCTCAAGCTGCTGCACCTCGTGGCGCCCGACGTCGCCGTCTTCGGGCAGAAGGACGCCCAGCAGCTCGCCGCGGTGCGCCGCATGGTCCACGACCTCGACGTGCCGGTCGAGATCCTCGCCGTACCGATCGTCCGCGACGCCGACGGCGTGGCGCTGTCCAGCCGCAACGCCTACCTCGACGCCGGGGAGCGCACCACCGCCCGGGCGCTGTCGGACGCACTGGCCGCAGCCGGCACGGCAGCCGGGGCGGGCCTGCCGGCCGCCGACGTGCTGGCCGCGGCGCGGTCCCGGCTCACCGCCGAGCCCGGCCTCGTGGTGGACTACGTGTCACTGGTGGACCCGACGACGGTCGACGACGTCGCCGCGGACCACCGCGGCCAGGCCCTGCTGGTGCTCGCGGCGCGCGTGGGCACCACCCGGCTGATCGACAACGCGGTGCTGGGCATCGCCGGTGAGGAGTCCTCATGAGCACGAGCACCTGGTTGCGCACGATGATGACCGGCAAGGTCCACCGCGCACGGGTCACGGCGGCCGACCTGCACTACGTGGGGTCGATCACCGTGGACGCGGAGCTCCTGGCGGCGGCCGACATCCTGCCGGGGCAGCAGGTCGACGTCGTCGACGTCACCAACGGCGCCCGGTTGACCACCTACGCGCTGGCGGGCGCGGCCGGCTCCGGCGTGGTGTGCGTCAACGGTGCCGCGGCGCACCTCGTCCACCCCGGGGACGTCGTCATCGTCATCGCGTACGCCCAGCTGCCGGATGCCGAGGCCCGCACCTACACCCCGCGCGTCGTCCACGTCGACGAGGACAACCGGATGGTCGACCGGGGGCACGACCCGGGCCTGCCCGGCGAGCACGAGCTGACGGCCGCCGTCGCCTGGGCAGAGGTGCGATGAGGCTCGCGAGCCGGCTGGCCGCCCCGGAGCCGGGCTGGACCGCGCGCGCCGACGTCGTCGTCGTGGGCTCGGGGATCGCCGGGCTGACCGCCGCGCTGCACCTGCGCACGCGGGTACCGCGCGTGCTGCTGGTGACCAAGGGCGAGCTCGCCTCCGGCTCGACGGTGTGGGCGCAGGGCGGGATCGCCGCGGCACTGGACCCCGACGACAGCCCCGCGGCGCACAAGACCGACACGCTCGTGGCCGGCGGCGGCGTGTGCGACCCGGCGGCGGTCGACGTGCTCGTCACCGAGGGCCCGGCGCGCGTGCGCGAGCTCGTGGCACGGGGCGCACGGTTCGACACCGAGCCGGACGGCGAGCTGTCGCTCACGCGGGAGGGCGGGCACCACGCCGACCGGATCGCGCACGCCGGCGGCGACGCGACGGGCGCCGAGATCTCGCGCGCCCTCGTGGCCCAGCTGGACGCCGTCCGGAGCGACCCGGGCATCGAGGTGATCGAGCACGCCCTGGTCCTCGACCTGCTCACCGCGGCGCCGGACGCCGACGGCCGGCCCGGCCCGGTCTGCGGGGTCACCCTGCACGTCATCGGCAAGGGGACGCGCGACGGCGTGGGTGCGGCGCTCGGCCGGGCCGTGGTGCTCGCGACCGGCGGCATCGGGCAGGTCTACCCGTCCTCGACCAACCCCGCCGCGGCGACGGGCGACGGCCTGGCCGCGGCCCTGCGCGCGGGTGCCCTCGTGGGCGACATGGAGTACGTCCAGTTCCACCCGACGGTGCTGTGGCTCGGCGCCGGGGTCAAGGGTCAGCTCGCGCTGGTCTCCGAGGCCGTGCGCGGCGAGGGCGCCATGCTGCTGGACACCGACGGCCTGCGGTTCATGCCCGAGGTCCACCCGCTGGCTGAGCTCGCCCCGCGCGACGTCGTCGCGCACGCCATCGTGCGGCGGATGGCGGCGACCGGATCGGACCACGTGTTCCTCGACGCGCGGCACCTGGGGGCGGACTTCCTGCGCGGGCGCTTCCCGACGATCAACGAGCGGCTGCTGGGCGAGGGCATCGACATGTCCACCGACCTCGTGCCCGTCGCCCCCGCGCAGCACTACCACTCGGGCGGGATCCTCACGGACCTGCGTGGCCGGTCCACCCTGACCGGGCTGTACGCGGCGGGGGAGGTCGCGTGCACCGGGGTGCACGGCGCCAACCGGCTCGCGTCGAACTCGCTGCTCGAGGGCCTGGTCTTCGCGCACCGCGCGGCGCAGGACGTCGTGGCGCGCGTCGCGGCGGACGAGCTGCCGCAGCTCGAGCCGGTCGAACGGCCCGGGCACGCAGCGCTCGTCGCCGCCACGATGCGCACACGCCTGCAGCGCATCGCCGCCGCGGGGCCGGGGGTCATCCGCTCCGGGGACGGTCTGGCGCGCGCCGGGGCCGCCCTGGAGCAGGTCCCCACGCGCGCGCACCGCGTCGCCGGCGTGCAGGCCGCGCCGCAGACCGCCGAGTGGGAGACGACCAACCTGCACCAGGTCGCCTCGGTGCTCACCGCCGCGGCGGCGATGCGTCCGGAGAGCCGGGGCGGGCACTTCCGTGAGGACATGCCGGCCCCCGACGACGCCTGGGCGCTGCGGATCGAGGGCGGCCTGGACCCGGACGGCGAGCTGGTGCTGGGCCCGCGACCGATCGGCGCCTGATCGGCGGTACGTGCGACGACGGCGGGCGCCCCGGACCGGGGGCACCCGCCGTCGTCGTGCGTCGTCAGCCCGTGACGAGCTCGACGTCCGGCCGGGCGGCGCGCAGCGTGAGCATCCCACCGGACAGGTTGGCCGAGTCGAAGCCCTCCTGCACCAGGATGCGGTGGGCCAGGTACGAGCGGAAGCCGCTCGCGCAGTGCACCCGGACCGACCGGCCGGCGGCGGCCTCGCGGATCTGCTCCAGGTGGGCGCGCACCTCGGTGTGCGGGACGTTCATCGCGCCGGCCAGGTGGCCGCGCCGGAACTCCCCGTGCGAGCGCACGTCGACGATGAGCGACGTCGCCGCGACCTCCTCGAGCTGGTGCGGGTACCAGAGGGTCAGCGACCCGTCGAGGACGTTCTGGGCGACCATCCCGGCCATGTTGACCGGGTCCTTGGCCGAGCCGTACGGCGGCGCGTAGGCGAGCTCGAGCTCGGCGACGTCGTCCATCGTCATCCCGGCGGCCAGGGCCGTGGCCAGCACGTCGATCCGCTTGTCCACGCCGGCGCGGCCGACCGCCTGCGCGCCGAGCAGCCGGCCGTCGGGGGCGAACGCGACGGTCATGTGGATCTGCTCCGAGCCCGGGAAGTACCCGGCGTGGTGGCCCGGGTGGGTGTGCACCACGTGGTGGACGATCCCGGCCTGGCGCAGCATGTGCTGGCTCGCACCGGTCACGGCGGCCGTGAGCCCGAAGACGCGCACGACGGCGGTGCCGAGCACCGGGCGGGCGAGGGTCGCCTCGGTGAGCCGACCGAAGATCGAGTCGGCGGCGCGGCGGCCCTGGCGGTTCGCCGGCCCCGCGAGCGGGACGGGGGCCACGACCCCGGTGACGCCGTGGCGCACGGCCGTGGCGTCGCCGACGGCCCAGATCGACGGGTCGGACGTGCGCTGGGCGTTGTCCACGACGATCGCGCCGCCCGCACCGAGCTCGAGGCCGGCGGCGGCGGCCAGGTGCGTGTCGGGCCGCACACCGACGGACAGCACGACCATGTCGGCGGGCAGCACGGTGCCGTCGGACAGGGTCACCTCGACGAGGTGGTCGGCGCCGAGGGTCCGCGTGATCGAGGTGGCGGCGAGCCCGATGTAGGTGGTGACGCCGCGGGAGGTGAGCTCCGCGTCGAGCAGCTCGGCGAGCTCGCTGTCCAGGGGCGGCAGCACGTGGGGGGCGAGGTCGACCAGGTCGACCTCCAGCCCCCGCATCCGCAGGGCCTCGGCGGCCTCCAGGCCGATGAACCCGGCGCCGAGGACGACGGCGCGGCGGGCGGAGTCGGTGACCAGCGCGCGCAGGGTGTCCGCGTCCGGGACGGTGCGCAGGGTGGTCACCTGGGGCAGGTCGAGACCCTCGATGGGGGGACGGATGGGCGTCGCCCCGGGGGACAGGACCAGCGCGTCGTAGTCGACGACCGTGGTGCCGCCGTGCGGCGTGCGCGCGATGACCTGCTTCGCCGCGGGGTCGATCGACACGACCTCGTGGCCGGTGCGGACGTCGAGGTTGAGTGCGGCGTGCAGCGACGCGGGCGTCTGCAGCAGCAGGGAGGCGCGGTCTGCGATCTCCTCGCCCACGTGGTACGGCAGGCCGCAGTTGGCGAACGAGACGTACTCGCCGCGCTCCAGGACGACGATCTCGGCATCCTCCGCGAGACGGCGGGCCCGGGCGGCCGCGCTCATCCCGCCGGCCACTCCACCGACGACGACGATCTTCATGGGGTTCCTCACGGTCAGGGCTCACGCCCGGTCGGACAGGTCTGCCGGGTCGCCCGGCCTGGGACCAGCATACCCCAGGGGGTATGTGGATGTCAGGTTCGCGCTCCGGTCAGGTCGCACGGGGTGGTGCCCTCCCGACGCTAGCCAGCGGTCGGCGAGGTCCCTGGGAGACAGGTCCTGGGGCGCAGGTCCCAGAGGGTCGGCGCGCCCAGCGGTCGGCCAGGGTGCAGCGTGGGGTCAGAGCGGGCGGACCGCGACGACCACGGTGTCCAGCGCGGGGCGCGAGGCCCCGTCGACCGGTCGCGCGGCGACCTCGGCCAGTGTGACCTCCAGCCCGGCCTCGGCGAGCGTGGCGGCGACCGTGCCCGCGTCCGTCAGGACGGCCGGGTCCTGCGGCCCGCCGGTGCCGTCGGCGAGGTTGCTGCGGTCGTGCCCGACGAGCACGAACGTGCCGCCGGGGGCGAGCGTCGCGGCGGCGCGCACGAGCGCCTCGCGCGCGGCGGGCGCCGGCAGGTGCAGGTAGGCCATGACGACGAGGTCCGCCGTGCCGGGCTCCGGCTCGACGGTCGTCGCGTCGGCGACCCGCCACGTGATCGCGCCGCTCAGCCGTCCCTCGGCGGCCAGTCGCCCGGCCGCGGCCCGGCCACGCTCGATCGCCGTCGCGGAGAAGTCCAGCGCCTCGACCTGCCAGCCCTCGCCGGCCAACCACACCGCGTGCCGGCCGTCGCCGGCCGCGACGTCGCGGGCGCGCCCCGGCGTGAGCCCCCGGGTGTGCCGGACCACGAACACGTTGGGCGCGCTGCCCCACAGGGATGCGGCGGCGTACCGGGCGTCCCAGGCCGCGGCGTCCATCGGGCCTCCGGCCATGCCGTGCCGGGCGACGGGCCCGTCCGCCGTGCCGAGGGCCTCGGCCGGATCGCTCATGCGAGCGAGAGGAACAGCTTCTGCAGCTTCGCGCGGTCGATCCCGGCGGCCTCCTCGCCGCGGGAGATGCACTGCTCCAGGCCGGAGGCGATGATGACGAAGCCCGCCCGGTCGAGCGCCTTGGACGCGGCGGACAGCTGGGTCACGACGTCGGCGCAGTCGGCGCCCTCCTCGAGCAGCCGCAGCACACCGCCGATCTGGCCCTGCGCGCGGCGCAGCCGGTGGATGACGGCGGTGAGCTCTGCCGGGTCGAGGTGCATGCCAGCCTCCGGAGCGGGGGTCACAGGGGTGTCGGTCGCCCCCATGGTCTCAGCCGCGCCGTCCGCCGGGGTAGGTCCGTCGGTCCGCTCCGCCGCGCTCATCGCGTCGTCACCGGCCCGCCGGCGGCCCGCCAGGCGCCGATCCCGCCGGTGAGGCTGGTCGCCTCGAAGCCCGCGGCCCGCAGCTGGGCTGCCGCGCCGCGCGAGCGGTTGCCCGAGGCGCACATGACGACAACGGTCTTGCCCTGCGGCAGGCGCCGCGCCTCGGCGCCGAGCTTGCCGAGCGGGATGTGCTTGGCGCGGGGGGCGTGGCCGCTGCGCCACTCGGCGGGCTCGCGCACGTCGACCAGGACGGCGCCGTCCTCGAGGAGGGTGAGGGCGCGCTCGGCGCGGACGGCGTGGGGCAGGGCGTCGGGGTCGCGGCGCAGGAGGCGGTCGAGGAGTGACATGGCCGGATCATACCCCCTGGGGTATGCAGAGCACTAGCGTGCTGCCATGACTGCAGCAGCGTCCGGCCCCGTCCGCGGTCTCGACCCGGTGCGCCTGCGGGCGCTCGTCACGGTGGCGCTCGACGAGGACCTCGGTCCCGCCCCGGGTCGCGACGTCACCACCCAGGCGACGATCGACCCCGCAGCCCAGGGTAGCGCCCACCTCGTCGCGCGCCAGGCCGGCGTGGTGGCAGGGCTGCCGGTGCTGGCCCCCGTGCTCGACGAGGTCGCGGCCCGGCTCGGGCTGGCCCGGGCCACCGTCGAGCTCCGGGTCGCCGACGGCGCAGCGGTGCGGCCCGGCGACGTGCTCGCGGTGCTCACCGGCCCGGTCCAGGTGCTGCTCGTCGCCGAGCGCACGCTGCTCAACCTGGCCAGCCGGGCCTCGGGCGTGGCGACCCACACGTCGCGCTGGGCGCACGCGCTCGCGGGCACCGGCGCCACCGTGCTGGACACCCGCAAGACGACGCCCGGGCTGCGCGACCTGGAGAAGTACGCCGTGCGCTGCGGCGGCGGCGACAACAAGCGGATGGGTCTGTACGACGTCGCGATGGTCAAGGACAACCACGTCGCGGCGGCCGGCTCGGTCGCGAGCGCCGTCGCCGCCGTCCGGGCCGCATGGCCCGACGTACCGATCCAGGTCGAGGCGGACACCCTGGCTCAGGCGATGGAGGCGATCGACGCCGGCGCGCGGTTCCTGCTGCTCGACAACATGGCGACCGCGCTGCTGGCCGAGGTCGTCGCCGCCGTGCGAGCACGCGAGCCCGAGGTGGGTCGCGTCGAGCTCGAGGCCACCGGCAACCTCACCCTGGAGCGCGCAGCCGAGGTCGCGGCGACGGGGGTGGACCACCTGTCCGTCGGCGGGCTGACGCACTCCTCGCCGATCCTTGACCTGGCGCTCGACCTCGTAGGATCGGGCGCGTGACCACGCCCCCGCCGCCAGCCGACACCGAGGACGACCTGCCGGAGCAGCTGGCGATCCGCCGGGCCAAGCGCGAGCGGATCCTGGCGGACGGCGGCGAGGCCTACCCCGTCGGCGTGCCGGTGACCACCACCATCGCCCAGGTCCGCGCCGAGCACGGCGGGCTCGAGGCCGGCGCCCAGACCGACGTCGTCGTCGGCGTCGCCGGTCGCGTGGTCCACCTGCGCAACACCGGCAAGCTGTGCTTCGTCACGCTGCAGGACGGCGACGGCACCCGGCTGCAGGTCATGCTCAGCCAGGCGGACGTCGGCGAGGAGCAGCTCGACCGGTTCAAGGCCGACGTCGACCTCGGTGACCACCTCTTCGCGCACGGGACCGTCGGCTCGTCACGGCGCGGCGAGCTGAGCGTCTTCGCCGACGAGTGGCGCCTCGCCGCCAAGGCGCTGCGACCGCTGCCGGTGCTGCACAAGGAGCTGTCGGAGGAGTCGCGCGTCCGCCAGCGCTACGTCGACCTCATCGTGCGCCCCGCAGCGCGGGACGCCGTGCGCGTCCGGGCCGCCGTCGTGCGGTCCCTGCGGGACAACTTCCACCGCCGCGGCTACCTCGAGGTCGAGACCCCGATGCTGCAGACGCTGCACGGCGGCGCCGCGGCCCGGCCGTTCACCACGCACATCAACGCGTTCGACCTCGAGATGTACCTGCGGATCGCGCCGGAGCTGTTCCTCAAGCGCGCCGTGGTCGGCGGGGTGGAGCGGGTCTTCGAGATCAACCGCTCGTTCCGCAACGAGGGTGCCGACTCCACGCACTCCCCGGAGTTCGCGACGCTCGAGGCGTACGAGGCCTACGGCGACTACGACACCATGGCGGCCCTCACCCAGGACCTGGTCCAGACGGCGGCGCAGGACGCGCTCGGCACCACGCTGGTCACGCTCGCGGACGGCACCGAGTACGACCTCGGCGGGCAGTGGGCCGCGATCAGCCTCTACCACTCGCTGTCCGACGCGCTGGGGGAGGAGATCACCCCGCAGCACCCCGTCGCGGACCTGCTGCGGCTCGTCGCGCGGTTCGACATCCAGGTGGACCCCAAGAAGCAGAACCACGGCAAGCTCGTCGAGGAGCTGTGGGAGCACCACGTGGGTGACCACCTGGTCGCGCCCACCTTCGTGCGCGACTTCCCGGTCGACACCAGCCCGCTGACGCGCGACCACCGCACGCGCCATGGCGTCGTCGAGAAATGGGACCTGTACGTGCGCGGGCTGGAGCTCGCTACCGCCTATTCCGAGCTCGTCGACCCGGTGGTCCAGCGGCAGCGTTTCGAGGCGCAGGCGCTGCTCGCCGCGGCCGGCGACGACGAGGCGATGGCGCTCGACGAGGACTTTCTCGTCGCGATGGAGCACGCCATGCCGCCGTCGGGCGGAATGGGCATGGGGATCGACCGGCTGCTCATGTCGATGACCGGCCTCGGCATTCGCGACACCATCCTCTTCCCGCTCGTCAAGCCGCAGGCCTGAGGGGCTCGCCGTGCACCCCGCGCTGCAGGCGCTGGCGGCCCTCGTCCCGTCCGTGGGGGTCGGGCTGCTGTTCTGGCTCGCCATCCGCACCATCGTGCGTGCCGACCGGACCGAGCGTGCCGCCATGGCACGGCTGGACGCGGAAGAACGTCGCGACGCGGTGCAGAAGAATGTGCCACCGGGACCCGCGGTCGACGACTGATCTTTGTGTGTCGGCGCGCGATTGTTGTGTGGCGGGGTATTGTGATGATGTCAACGGGGGCATCTGCGACGTAAGGAAATGTCATGGCACAGAAGGTTCAGGTCGTTCTCGTCGATGATCTCGACGGCGGCGCGGCCGACGAGACCGTCACGTTCGCGCTCGACGGCGTGACGTACGAGATCGACCTCAGCACGGCCAACGCTGCTCAGCTGCGCGAGTCGCTCGCCCGCTGGACGGGCCTGGCCCGCCGCACGGGTGGCCGTCAGCGCCCGGGCAAGCGCCCGGCCGCGCGCCGCGGGTCGTCCAGCACCACGGTGCGGGACTGGGGACGGGAGAACGGCTTCGCCGTCAACGACCGCGGCCGCATCTCGGCCGAGCTGCGCGCCGCGTACGACGCCGCGCACCCGAACGGCTGAGCGGGCCGCACAGCAGGACGCAGCACGGCAGCCGGACGGGCGGTCAGCCCGCCGAGGCCTCGTACCCCACCGGGGTGCGGGGCCTCGCCGCTGCCGGGGGCCGGGCGTCGGGCGCGCGCCACGCACCGCGCCCGACGAGCACGGCGCGGAGCACGTCCGGACGGTCGGTGATGATGCCGTCGACGCCGTCGTCGAGCAGCTGGTGCATCTCGAGCGAGCCGTGCACGCCCCAGACGAGCGCCCGGAGCCCCTGGTCGTGCGCGCGCTGCACCAGCCGGGCGGACGGCACCCGCCACTCACCGAGGCGCAGCGGCAGGTGCAGGTACCGCGCCGACCGGCCGCCCGGCCGCCCCCCGGCCACGATCCGGGGCAGCGAGCTCCACCCGACCGCCGTGCTGACGTCCGGGCCCAGCGAGGCCGCGGCCTCCTCGAGCCACCCTTCCCACGGGCCGGACAGGCAGATCCGTGCGGCGGCGTGGGTGCGGCGGAGCACCTGGACCAGCGGGACGAGCGCCGACGTCTGCTTGACGTCGATCACCCAGCGGACCTCCGGCCACGCCGTCAGCAGGTCCTCGAGTCGCGGCACGGCCGCCACGCCGTCCACGCGCAGCCCGCGCACGTCGGCCCACGAGAGATCCGACAGTCGGCCCGGTCGGCCCGTCAGGCGGCGCAGGGTCCGGTCGTGGAACGCGACGCACACGCCGTCCGACGTCGTGCGGACATCGGTCTCCAGGTAGCGAAGGCCCAGCCCGATCGAGCGTTCGAAGGCCTCGGCGGTGTTCTCCGGGCCGAGCGAGGGGCCGCCCCGATGGGCGATGGCGAGGACGCCGGGCTCGGCGCCGTAGGTGCTGGTGGTCACGGCTGCGCTCCGGGGGGTCGGACGGCTGTGGGCGGCGATCACGGATCGAGGCAAGCAGGTCCCGGTGCACCTGCGGGCGTCCGGCCCGTGTCCGACCGGTGACGACTCGGCGAACGATGCGGAGCCGGCGCCGGCGGGTGCCGGGGTTCGTCCCCCGTTCACCGACGGTCGGCCGGTCGGCCGTCCGCGCGGGCGAGGCTGCGCGGCGATGAGAACCCGCCCAGAACCCCCGGCAGCGAGCACCGTCACGGGCACGGTAAGCGTCGCCGTCGTCTCGATCGCCGCCTTGGCCATGA
>NZ_DAORSQ010000022.1:0-9036 GCF_035443605.1 Actinotalea sp.
TGTCGCCCAAGTGGGTGCCGCAACTGGCCGATACCGCCGAGGTGGTCGCGCACGGCAAAGAGGCATACCTGTCCGACGACCTCCTCCAAGAGGCCGGCGACTCGCTCATGATGAAGCTCGGCGAGGCCGCGAACCGGCTCGCCCGGCGGGGCGCTCCCCCACCCGAGGGCGTCGACTGGGCGATCGCCGTGGCCAACCGCAACTTCATCATCCACCGCTACGACGAGATCTCCCGCGAGCTGACCTGGCAGACCCTAGCCGTCGACCTCCCGGGCTGGGCAGAGGCGCTGGCGGCGTCGTTCGCCGTGGCCGAGGACACACTGCGGAGCCCCACCACGTAGCCGGTCGCGCCGCCCTGCCCCGGCCGGACGCTGCGCAGACGCTCACCCCAGAATCACCCCCACTCCGCAGCGGAAGGTCCCGGAGAGGCCTGTTCGCCCCGTAGAACAGGCGAGATCCCCGCACACGGGACGTTCGGGACGAAGAGGGCGCAGGTTCACATCCTGTCACCCCGACACAGTGAGAAGGGCCCCTGGCCTGCGGAAACGCGGCCGGGGGCCGTTCGCCGTCCTCCGGCTGGACTCGGCTCGCCCCCGCGCCGCGCCGGTGCAACCATGGCGCGTGCGCCGATCCGTCTCCACCCGCCTGGACATGCAGGTCGACGACCCCGCGCGCCTGGTCTTCATGGTCGCCGTCGCGCGCGGCCGCTACGCCCTCACGGAGTACCTCGACGTCGTGCGCGACGAGCGACCGCTCGAGGTCGTCGAGCTCACGGGTCCGCACGGCACGCGGCTGCACGTGGTCGACGCCAAGCCGGGGCCGGTGCGCCTCGAGTACCGGGCGTCGATCGACGGACTCGACGCCCCGCCGGCGGTGGACCCCGTGGACCTCGTGACCTACCTACGGCCCAGCCGCTACTGCGAGTCCGACGCGATGATCGGCCTGGCGGCCTCCGAGCTCGGGCACCTGTCGGGCCTGGGGCTGCTCGCCGCCGTCGGGCACTGGGTGGCCGACCACCTCGCCTACGTGCCCGGCAGCACGGGCCCCACGGACGGTGCGGCGCGGACCGTCCTCGCCGGCCAGGGCGTCTGCCGCGACTACGCCCACGTCACGGTGGCCCTGCTGCGCGGCCTGGACGTGCCGGCCCGGCTGGCCGCGGTCTACGCGCCCGGGCTCATGCCGATGGACTTCCACGCCGTCGCCGAGGCGTACGTCGACGGCGCCTGGCAGGTGGTCGACGCCACGCATCTCGCGCCGCGCGCGTCCTTGCTGCGGATCTCCACGGGGCGCGACGCCGCCGACACGGCGTTCCTGTCGACGTACGGCGGTGGTGTCACGCTCCTGTCGCAGGAGATCGGCGCGACGGTCGACGGCGCCGACCTGCCGGTCGAGGACTGGTCGGAGCTCGTCGCGCTGCGCTGAGCGCCCCGGCCCGCCCGGCAGCCGCCGGGCGGCGCCTGCCCGTCCGTCGCGCCGAGCGCCCCGGGGCCGCCCGACAGCCGCTGCGGCGGTAGGTTCGCCCTCGTGCCGGTCCCCGACTTCGTCCAGCGCCTGCGAGCCTCCGTCGGCCACGCGCCGCTGTGGCTCTCGGGGGTGTCCGCCGTGGTGATCGACGACGAGGGGCGACTGCTGCTGGGCCGGCGGGCCGACAACGGGCTGTGGGCCGTGGTCAGCGGGATCCTCGACCCCGGCGAGGAGCCCGCCGTCGCCGCGGCCCGCGAGACCCTCGAGGAGACCGGCGTGCGGGTCGAGGTGCTCGCCCTGACGTCGGTGTCCAGCGGTCGCGAGGTCATCTACCCCAACGGCGACGTCGCGCAGTACCTCGACGTGTGCTTCTGGTGCCGACCGGTGGGCGGCGAGGCCCACGTGGCCGACGACGAGTCGCTCGAGGTGGGCTGGTTCGCCCCCGACGCGCTGCCGCGACCGCTGGCGGCATCCTCGGCCGAGCGGATCGAGCGGACGCTGGCGTACGTCGCGGCCGCGCGGGGCGACGGCTGCGCACAGCCGTGGTTCGTGCGCGGGTGAGCATCCGACGGGCGCGCACGAGAGGAGCGCCCGGCTCAGGTCCAGCGGAACAGCCACGCCGCCAGCGGGACGAGCACGGCCGTCCAGGCGGCCATGACGGCGAGCTGCAGCGCCGGGACCCCCGAGCCGAACCAACCCTCGGTGAGCGCCTGGGACACGGCACCCAACGGCATCACTGCCGAGATGGTCCGCAGCGTCTCTGACATCACCGGCGTGGGCACCCAGACCCCGGCGAAGAACAGCATCGGGAAGTACAGGCTCATGCTGGCCACGCTCGCGGCACCCGCCGTCGGCACCAGCGCGGCGACCAGCCCGCCGACGGCGAGCATCTGGACCACCCCGAGGACGAAGGCCGCCGCGACGAGCCCCGGCTGGCGCGGCGCGGGGACATCGAGCAGCGCCAGGCCCGCGACGAGTGCCGCCGCGACCCCCACGAGGAGCACGACGACGTTGACGGTCACCTCGGCCACGAGCAGGTGTGAGGCGCGCAGCGGCGTGGTCGACAGACGCCGCAGGATGCCCTTCTCGCGGTACGCACCGAAGGTCGGGGGGAACGTCGTCAGCGCGACGGTCGCGATCGCGACTGCGAGCACGACGGGCAGGTAGACGTCGATCCCGCGCAGTGCCGGCTGCCCCGGCGCGGCCGCGGTGATGGGCTCGCGCATCACCGGCAGCAGCGTTCCGAGGGCGACCAGGATGAGGGTGGGGAAGACCAGGCCGAAGAAGACGCTGGCCGGCTCGCGCAGGAACAGTCGCGCCTGGGTCAGCGTCAGCGTGCGCAGTGCGTGCACCTCAGCCCCCCTTGCGGCTCGGAGGAACCGAGCCCACGCCGACCAGCCGGACGAAGGCGTCCTCCAGGCTGGTGCGCTGCACGGACAGGTCAACCGGCACGAGCCCGGCCCGGTCCAGTGCCCGGACGACGGCGACCACCAGATCGGTCCGGCCGCCGATGACGAGCTCGCCGTCGGCGACGTCGGCCGCGGCGACCTCGGGCAGGGCGGCAAGCACCTGTCGGGCCTCCTCGAGCCCTCCGCCACCAGCGATCCGCAGCCGTAGCACCTGGCTCTCGGTGGCGTCGGCCGCCACCGCCGCCGGGGTGCCGGTGGCGACCACGCGGCCATGGTCGATGACCACGACCCGGTCGCACAGCCGCTCGGCCTCGTCCATGAAGTGGGTGACCAGCACGATCGTCACGCCGGCGCTGCGGACTCCCGCGATGAGGTCCCACACCTCGCGGCGGGCCTGGGGGTCGAGCCCGGTGGTCAGCTCGTCCAGGACGGCGAGCTCAGGGCGCCCGATGAGGGCCAGCGCGATCGCCAGCCGCTGCTGCTGGCCGCCGGACAGGTCGCGGTAGCGGGTGCCGAGCTTGTCGCCCAGCCCGAGTCCCGCCGCGAGCTCCCGACCGTCCGCCGGGTCGGGGTAGAAGGACGAGAAGAGCCTGAGAGCCTCGGCGACGGTGATCTTGGGTGGCAGCTGACCGGCCTGGAGCTGGACGCCGACCCGACGACGCAGCTCGGCGCGGTCGTGCTGAGGGTCAAGGCCGAGCACCCGGACCGCACCGGAGTCGGCGGTGCGCAGCCCGCTGAGGATCTCGACGGTGGTGGTCTTGCCTGCGCCGTTGGGACCGAGGATGCCGAGGATCTCTCCTCGACCGACCTCGAAGCTCACCCCGCGCACGGCGAGAGTCTCGCCGTAGGCCTTGGCGAGGTCGGTGACCTCGACGACGGGTGCGGACATGACGGCCTCCCGAGGAGTCGGACGGTGGGTCAGGCGGCGACCGGGCGGACCGGGCAGCGCCGCAGCAGGACGAGGTAGGCCGCCGCCGTGAGCACCAGCAGCGCGACCGCGACCGGCACCCGCGCCAGCATGCTCAGCGGGTCGAGCAGCGAGGTGGTGAGGATCGGGGTGACGACCAGGACCGGACCCACCGTGAGCGGCAGAGCGAGGGTCGCCCACCAGGGGCCGAGCCGGTAGTAGGAGATGCCGACGAGCAGCCCGGACAGCTGCGCCGCGGTGAAGAGCAGCCCGAGGTCGACGAGGATCCAGCCGATCTGGCTCGTGTCGGCGACGACGGGCGCGCCGTCGGTGAGCTGGTGGGCCCACCCCCGCGCGCCGAAGACCGCCCGCTCGAGCTGCAGCGCCGCCGTCATGACCACGGCGTAGAAGCCCGCAAGGCCGACCCCGACGACGACCGATGCCCTGCCCAGCGACCGCCGGGTGAGCCCCGAGGCCACGTGGACGTTGAGGAAGCCGGCCGACATCATGATCGCCATCGAGAACGGGAACCAGACGAAGCCCTGGCGGGCGAACTGGACGATCGAGATGTCGACCGTCCCGTACCGGTCGACCATGACCACCGCGACGGTGACGGCCATCAGCGCGATGATCACGGCCCAGAGGGCGACCCGCAGGTGCTGACGCAGCAGCCAGCGAGTGGTCACCGCGACCGACGACCGGGCGGGCAGCGGGGACGCCGTCGTCGGGCTCGTCGTGCTCATCGGACCGCCTCCTTCTCGGTGAGGTGCACGAACAGGCTCTGCAGGTCGATCGGACCGATCTCCAGGCCCAGCCCGGAGGCCGCCGCGCGGTCGGCGGCGGACAGCCCGCCGTCGATGGTGACCTGCGCGGTGCCGCCGAGCTGCTGGCGGCGCAGCACCGTCCGACCCTCGGTGAACCGGGCCACGTCCTGGGCCGGACCGGTGACGCTGATGCCGCGTGCGCGCAGCGTCTCGGCGTCGTCGGCCAGCAGCATGGCGCCGCGGTCGAGGATGACCACCCGCTCGAGCATCCGCTGGATCTCGTCGATGAGGTGGCTCGAGAGCACGATCGTTCGCGGGTGCTCGACGTAGTCGGCGAGCAGCGCGTCGTAGAACGCGAAGCGCGACGGTGCGTCCATGCCGAGGTGGACCTCGTCGAACATCGTCAGCTCGGCCCGCGAGGCCAGGCCGACGACGGCACCGAAGGCCGACTTCTTGCCCCGCGAGAGCTTGCTCGGTCGGCGTCGCGGGTCGAGCTCGAAGGTGTCCATCAGTCTGCCGGCGAGGTCGGCGTCGAAGTGCGGCCGGACATCGGCGAGGTAGCCCAGGTGCTCGCGCATCCGCAGGTCGACCTGGACGTCACCGCTCTCCCGGACGAGGCAGATCCCGCGCATCACCCGCTCGTTCTCCCACGGGTCCTCGCCGTCGACCAGCACGGCTCCCGCCGCTGGGCGCCGGAACGCTGCGATCGTCGACAGCAGCGTCGTCTTGCCCGATCCGTTGCGCCCGAGCAAGCCGTGGATGGCGCCGGACGCCAGCTCGAGGGTGACGCCCTCGAGGGCCGTCGTGCGCCCGTAGCGGACCGTGAGGTCACGCGTGCTGACAGCGAAGCTCATGACTCCTCCCGGGCGGGCTGGTGGGACGGCGGTGCGGGCGGGGCGGACCGCAGGCGGTCGACGACCTGGTCGACCGGGATGCCGAGCAGGCGCGCCTCGGCGGCGACGGGGTCGACGACCTCGGCGAAGAAGCGCTCGCGGCGGCCGGCGAGCAGCCGCTCGCGTGCGTCGTCGGCCACGAACATGCCGACGCCGCGCCGCTTGACGAGCAGACCCTCGTCGACCAGCTCGGTGAAGGCCCTGGCCGCCGTCGCCGGGTTGATCCGGTAGGTCGTGGCGTACTGGGTCGTGGACATCACCTGCTCCTGACCGGCGAGGGTCCCCGCGAGGATCTCGCCCCGGATCTGGTCGGCGATCTGCAGGTAGATGGGGTCACGTCCGTCGAACACGGCGACACCCTCCCGTTCGATCACCTCTATGGTTCGTTACTTCACTAATGAACCATAGAGGGCGGAGGCACGCAACCCCCCGGACGCGTCGGCGTGCGGGGGGTTGCGGGTGAGCAGCGAGCGGGGTCCAGGGGAGCGCGGGGCTAGCGGCGTGCGGCGACCAGCTCGGCGATCTGCACGGCGTTGAGCGCCGCGCCCTTGCGCAGGTTGTCGTTGGAGACGAACAGCGCCAGGCCGCGACCGCCGGGGGCGCCCTCGTCGGCGCGGATCCGGCCGACGTAGCTGGGGTCCGTTCCGGCGGCCTGCAGGGGCGTGGGGATCTCGCTCAGCTCGACGCCCGGTGCAGCGGCGAGCAGCTCGGTGGCGCGCTCGACGGACAGGGGCCGCGCGAACTCGGCGTTGATCGACAGCGAGTGGCCCGTGAACACCGGGACCCGCACGCAGGTGCCGGAGACCAGCAGCTCCGGGATGTCGAGGATCTTGCGGCTCTCGTGCCGCAGCTTCTGCTCCTCGTCGGTCTCGAAGAGGCCGTCATCCACCAGGGCGCCCGCGTACGGCAGGACGTTGAAGGCGATGGGGCGCCGGTAGATCCCCGGCTCGGGGAACGCCACGGCCGCGCCGTCGTGCGTCAGCGCCGCGATGTCCGCGTCGGCCAGTGCATGGATCTGGGTCTCGAGCTCCGCCACGCCCTTGAGGCCGCCGCCGGAGACGGCCTGGTAGGTCGAGACGACGAGGCGGACCAGTCCCGCCTCGTCGTGCAGCGGCTTGAGCACCGGCATCGCCGCCATGGTGGTGCAGTTGGGGTTGGCGATGATGCCCTTGACCGCGTGGTCGATCGCCTCGGGGTTGACCTCGCTCACCACGAGGGGGACCTCGGGGTCACGGCGCCAGGCCGAGGAGTTGTCGATCACCAGCGCACCGGCCGCGGCGAACCGCGGGGCCTGGGCCTTGGAGGTCGCGCCCCCGGCCGAGAACAGGGCGACGTCGATCCCGGACAGGTCAGCGGTCGCGGTGTCCTCGACGACCACCTGCTCGCCCCTCCACGGCAGCGTCGTGCCGGCGGAGCGCGCGGACGCGAAGAAGCGGATCGACGCGACCGGGAAGTCGCGCTCCTCGAGCAGTCGCCGCATGACGGCGCCCACCTGGCCGGTCGCGCCGACGACCGCGACGTGCAGCCCCGCACTCGTCTGGGAAGCCATGCTCATCGCCCCGTCCCGCCGTACACGACGGCCTCGCCCTCGGTGGAGTCCAGACCGAACGCGGTGTGCACCGCGCGGACCGCGTCGTCGAGCTGGTCGGCCCGGGTGACGACCGAGACCCGGATCTCCGAGGTGGAGATCATCTCGATGTTGATGCCGGCGTCGCGCAGGGCGCCGAAGAGCCGCGCCGAGACGCCGGGGTGCGACTTCATGCCCGCGCCGACGAGCGAGAGCTTGCCGATGGTGTCGTCGTACTGCAGCGAGGCGAACCCGATCGCGCCGCGCACCGCGTCGAGCGCGGCGATGGCACGCTGGCCGTCGGCCGCCGGCAGCGTGAAGGAGATGTCCGTCAGGCCCGTCTGGGCGGCCGAGACGTTCTGCACGATCATGTCGATGTTGACGCCGCTCGCGGCGACGGTCTCGAAGATCTGCGCGGCGGTACCGGGCACGTCGGGCACGCCGACGACCGTGATCTTGGCCTCGCTGCGGTCGTGCGCGACGCCCGCGATGATCGGCTGCTCCATCGTTCCTTCTCCCTCGAGAGCCGGCTGCGGCTCGTCGGTGACCAGCGTGCCGGTGTGACCGGAGAACGAGGAGCGCACGTGGATGCGCACCCCGTGGCGGCGGCCGTACTCGACGCAGCGCAGGCCCAGGACCTTCGCGCCGCTCGCGGCCATGTCGAGCATCTCCTCGTAGGTGATGCGGGCGATCTTGCGGGCGGTGGGCACGATCCGGGGGTCGGCCGTGAACACGCCGTCGACGTCCGTGTAGATCTCGCACACGTCCGCGTCGATCGCCGCGGCGATCGCGACCGCCGTGGTGTCCGAGCCGCCGCGGCCGAGCGTCGTGACGTCGTTGGTGTGCTCCGTGACGCCCTGGAACCCGGCGACGATGGCGACGGCGCCCTCGTCAAGCGCCTGATGGATGCGGCCGGCCTTGACGTCGATGATCCGGGCCTTGCCGTGCGCGTCGTCCGTGATGACGCCCGCCTGCTGGCCCGTGAACGCCTGCGCCTCGACCCCGAGGTTGGCGATCGCCATGGCGAGCAGGGCCATGGAGATCCGCTCGCCGGCGGTGAGCAGGATGTCCATCTCGCGCGACGGCGGCTTGGGGGAGACCTGGTTGGCGAGGTCGAGCAGCTCGTCCGTCGTGTCGCCCATCGCGGAGACCACCACGACGACGTCGTCGCCCGCGCGCTTGGCCTCGGCGATCCGGTGGGCCACCCGCTTGATGGCGGTGGCGTCGGCGACGGAGGAACCCCCGTACTTCTGCACGATCAGGGCCACGGTCGCTCCGGGTCAGGTGTGGTCGACGGACGCCCCAGGATAGTGCGGGCCCAGACTGCGGACACGGGCGGTTCCAGGATCCGGTCGCCCGTCCCGCCGCGCACCCCGGTCGGTTCTCGGCAGTTCTTGGTCGTCGGGCGACCGAAAGCTGCAGAGAACCGGCGGGCGAGAGGGATGAGAGGGACACTGGGCGCTATGCGGAGGGTCACGGGACGTCGGACCGCGGGGATCCGCGCGGGCGCGCTGGCGCTGGCGCTGGCGCTCGCGCTGATGCTCGCGGGGTGCGCGACGGGGTCCGGCGGGTCGCCGGACGATCCCGTGACGGCCCCGGATGCGACCAGCTCGCCGTCGGGCACCGATCCCGAGCCCACCGCGCCGGCGCCGTCGGGCGACGTGGCTGCCGACCTGACGATCGGGCTGGACGAGACGGGCGGCGGGACCGTCGTGACGACGACGCTGAGCTGCGCGCCGGTGGGCGGGGACCACCCGGACGCGAACGCGGCGTGCGCGGCCCTCGAGGCGGCGGGCGGCGCCGAGGCCTTCGCCCCGCTGCCGCCGGACGCCACGTGCACCGAGCAGTACGGCGGCCCGCAGACCGCGACCGTCACGGGCACCGTGGACGGGGAGCGGGTGGACGCCGACTTCTCGCGGATCAACGGGTGCGAGATCGCCCGCTGGGACGCGCTCGCGCCGCTGCTCGGGAGCGCCGGCGGGGTGTGAACGAGCGGGGCGCGTGCACCGCGGTCAGCACGGGCAGGTCGGGC
>NZ_DAORSQ010000022.1:9136-28237 GCF_035443605.1 Actinotalea sp.
GCGGGGTGTGAACGAGCGGGGCGCGTGCACCGCGGTCAGCACGGGCAGGTCGGGCGCGGGCCTTACCGCCTCAGGGGTGCAGTGCCTGGAACTCCGCCTCGGCGGCGACGTCGTCGTCCACGTCCAGGCGCAGGTGCGCGAGAACCGTCTGGAGCACCCGCAGCGCCGACGACGCCCGCTCTCCCCAGTTGGACAGGTAGGAGTACTGCCACCACCAGAGCGCCTCGATGACCTGGCCCTCCTCGTGGTGCCGCAGGCCCTGGGCCAGCGCACCGGCGACGAGCACGAGGTCGCTCGACAACGTCGAGGTCACCGGGTCCCCGCCCAGGAGCGGGTCGGCGATCTCGAGGTAGGAGTCGATCCCGTCGAGGAGGTTCTCGAGTGCGGCGCGCAGCGGGTCGAGATCGGTGTCCGGGCCGATGTCGGGCTCGAAGCGCTCCACGGGGACGACGTCCTCCATCGCGCCCAGCCGCGCACCGGCGCCGAGGACGTCGGAGACGGCGAGGAGCAGCAGCGGGATCGCGACCTCGGGGTTGGCGCCGGCCGCCACCTCGGTGACGGTCGAGAGGAAGTGGCCCCCCTCTTCGGCGACGGTGTCCGCGAGCTCGCGGAGGTCGTCGGGGACCGCGCTCGCGGCGGGCCGGGCTGGCGTGGTGTCAGGCACTGATCTGTCTCCGTCCTTCGAAGGCACGCCCCAGCGTGACCTCATCGGCGTACTCCAGGTCTCCGCCGACCGGCAGGCCCGAGGCCAGGCGGGTGACCCGCAGGCCCATCGGCACGAGCAGGCGTGCCAGGTAGGTGGAGGTGGCCTCGCCCTCGACGTTGGGGTCGGTGGCGAGGATCACCTCGGTGACGGAGCCGTCCGCGAGGCGGGTCATGAGCTCGGCGATCCGCAGGTCGTCCGGGCCGATGTTGTCCATCGGGTTGATGGCCCCGCCGAGCACGTGGTACCGGCCGCGGAACTCGCGCGTGCGCTCGATCGCGACGACGTCCTTGGGCTCCTCGACGACGCAGATCGACTCCAGCGAGCGACGCGGGTCGCGGCAGACCCTGCAGAGCTCTTCCTGCGACACGTTGCCGCAGACGGTGCAGAACTGCACACGGGCCTTGACCTCAGTGAGCGCGTCGACGAGGCGGCGGACGTCCGCCGGATCCGCGGCGAGCAGGTGGAAGGCGATCCGCTGGGCGCTCTTGGGACCGACCCCGGGCAGTCGCCCGAGCTCGTCGATCAGGTCCTGGACCGCGCCCTCGTACACCCCGTCAGCCTACGGGGTCCCGCCGACCACGGGACCGGGCCGCGCCGCTGACGACCGCGCTCAGGCGGGCGGGTCGGGGATCTCGTCGATGACCGTGCCGCCGAGCATCTGGGCGATGAGCGGGGCGCCGACGAGGCCGGTCGAGAGCAGGTCCGGGTCGTCCGGCGAGGCGTCGGCGGCCTCCTCGGTCGAGCCGGGGGCCGGGCGGCGCGGCGGGCCGCCCGGGCGAGCCTGGCCACGGGCGGGCTGGGACGCGGGGGTCGGGCGCGGTGAGAACGACGACGCGCGGGACGCGGCCGGCGGGGCGGGCTGTGGCGAGTCGGTGGGGCGCGGTGAGAACGACGACGCTCGGGACGCGGCCGGCGGGGCGGGCTGTGGAGCGGGGGCGGCGGCGGGCAGCGGTCGGGAGGCGCTGCGGGCACCGGCGACCTCGGGCGGCGCGTCGAAGTCGGGCTCGTCGCCGTCGGGGATCCCGTCCGACGGCAGGACCGTCGGGGCCGGCCCGGCCGGCCGGGGCGGCGACGAGGACGACGGCGGTGCTGCGGGAGCCGCGGGTGGGGCTGCGGACGCAGCCGGGGACTCGGGACGAGACGGCGCCGGCGATCCGGGCATGCCGGCCGTCGCTGCCGTGGCCGTCGCTGCGGTGGCCGGTGCGTCCGGTGCGGAGGGGCGGGTGCTCGACGACGGCCGGGCCGGCGAGGAGGACCGCTGCGCGCCGCCGCGGGGCGCGGGGTCGCGGTGCGAGGCCTCGACCGACGGGCCGGAGGCCGGTGCACCCCACGACGCCTCGGCCTGGGCCGTGGTGATCGCGCCGGGTGGCGCGACCGCCGGCGCGTCACCGACGTGCGCGTCCCCGACCGCTGCCACCGCTGCGCCGGCGGTGGGCACCGCGCCCGACGGCCGCTGCCCGGCGCGCGCGGGCGGCGCATCGGCCGCGGGCTCGGCGAGCTCGGTCTGCACCCGCACGTCGAGGCCGAGGGTCTCGTGCAGTGCGGTACGCACGTTGTCGGCGTGCGGACCGACCCGGAACGCCGTGGCGAGCTGCGGTGTCGTGAAGGACAGCGTCACGGCGTCAGGGCTGGCCGCCGCCACCTGGGCGTTCTGGCTGACGAGCACCCATGTGGCCATCCGCAGGCCGCGCAGCGTCGCGAGGACCTCGGGCCAGCGACGACGCACCATCTCGGCCTCCACAGCGGTGGCTGCGGGGCGGGAGGGCGGGGCGTCGTGGGCAGGCGCCGAGCGTGACGCCGACGGCGGGGTGGCCGACCGCGGGGTGGCCGACGGCGGGGTGGCCGACGGCGGGGTGGCCGCCCGCGGGGTGCTCGCGGCCGACGGCGGGGTGCTCGCGACGGACGGCGGGGTGCTCGCGGCGCGCGGCGTCGCGGGGGACGACGTGCCGATGGGCGGGGTGGCAGGTGCCGCGCCGGTCGCGGGTGCGGGAGCCTGCGGCACGACCGTGGCCTGCACCGTCGCGGGCTCGGGGGCTGCCGCACCCCCCGCCGTACCCGGCATCGGGACCACCGGTGCGCCCGGAGCCGGCCCCGCGCCGACGCCAGCGCCCTGCCCGGACCCGACACGCCCGAGCTCGCGCTCGACGCGGTCCAGCCGGGCGCCGACACCCTGGACGCCGTCGTCGACCGCGGGCAGCAGCAGGCGCGCGACGAGCAGCTCGAGGTGCAGCCGCGGCGACGTCGCCCCCGTCATCTCACTCAGCGCGGCGTTGACGAGGTCGGCCGAGCGGGACAGCTCCGAGGCGCCGAGCACCGAGGCCTGGACCCGCATGCGCTCGAGCTGGTCGGCCGGCAGGTCGCGGAGCACCGCCTGGGCGGCGTCCCCCGACGCGGCGATGACGATGAGGTCGCGCAGCCGCTCGAGCACGTCCTCGACGAAGCGGCGCGGCTCGTGCCCCGAGGACACGACGCGGTCGACGACGCGGAACGCGCTGGCGCCGTCGCGCGCGGCGAGGGCGTCGACCGTGTCGTCGAGCAGGGCGGCGTGCGTGTAGCCGAGCAGCGCCACGGCACGCTCGTAGTCGATCCCCCCTGCGCCCGCGCCGGCGACCAGCTGGTCGAGCACCGACAGCGAGTCGCGCACCGAGCCGCCGCCGGCACGGACCACGAGCGGCAGCACCCCGGCCCCCACGGCGACCCCCTCGGCGACGCACAGCTGCTCGAGGTAGGGCTGGAGGGTGTCCGGGGCGACGAGGCGGAACGGGTAGTGGTGCGTGCGCGAGCGGATGGTCCCGATGACCTTGTCCGGCTCCGTCGTGGCGAAGATGAACTTCACGTGCGGCGGCGGCTCCTCGACGATCTTGAGCAGCGCGTTGAACCCCTGCGGGGTGACCATGTGCGCCTCGTCGAGGATGAAGATCTTGAACCGGTCCCGGGCCGGGGCGAACGCCGCGCGCTCGCGCAGGTCACGCGCGTCGTCGACGCCGTTGTGGCTCGCAGCGTCGATCTCGACGACGTCCAGGCTGCCACTGCCGCCGCGCGCGAGCTCGACGCACGAGTCGCACGTGCCGCACGGCACCGGCGTCGGGCCCTGGGCGCAGTTGAGGCAGCGCGCGAGGATCCGGGCCGACGTCGTCTTGCCGCAGCCTCGCGGACCGGAGAACAGGTAGGCGTGGGTGACCTTGTCCGCGCGCAGCGCCTGCAGCAGGGGCTCGGTGACGTGCTCCTGCCCGATCACCTCGGCGAAGGTGTCGGGCCGGTAGCGGCGGTACAGGGCTTGGGTCACGGCACGAGCGTAGAGGGCGCCACCGACGGCCGCCGCGCCCTGTCCCGCCCCCTTGCGCCTGCCACCGTGTCAGGGTGTGGTCTGTGGGTATGGCACGCGAGCACCTGCTGACGATCGGGGAGTTCTCGCGCCTGTCCCGGATCAGCGTCCGCATGCTGCGGCACTACGACGAGCACGACGTCCTCCCGCCGACGTCGGTCGACCCCCTCACCGGCTACCGCTCGTACCACCCTGACCTCCTGCGCACCGCGCGGCGGGTCAGGGCGCTGCGCGACGTCGGGCTGGGGGTCGCCGAGCTGGCGGGGTGCGCCCCGTTCGACGACGCCGCGATGCTGCGGGCGGTGCTGACGCACCAGCGGGGGCGGCTGCTCGACGAGTCCGCCGCCGTCGCCGAGCGGATCCGGGAGGTCGACCACCTCATCACCCAGCTCAAGGAGCCAGCCATGCACGAGATCACCCGCCGTACCCTGCCCGCACGGACCGTCGCCTCCGTGCGGGGCACCATCCCCAGCTACGCCGACGAGGGCCTGCTCTGGCAGCGGCTCATGGCCGCACTGCCCGCGGCCGGGGCCGCCGTCGCACCCGACGCCGCGGCCGTCGCCGTCTTCCACGACGAGGACTACGTCGAGCAGGACGCGGACGTCGAGGTCCGGCTCGACGTCGTCGCCCCGTTCACCGGGACACCCGATGTCGCCTGCGTCGAGGTCCCCGCCGTCGACGTCGCCGTCGGCACGCTGCACGGCCCGTACGACGGGATCGGGGAGGTGATGGACGCGATCGGCGGCTGGATCGCCGCCCATGGCCTGTCCGTCGCCGGTCCGATGTTCAACGTCTACGTCGTCGGCCCCGAGGTCTCCCACGAGCCGTCCGACTGGGTGACCGACGTGTGCGTCCCGGTCGCCGGCTGAGCACCTGTCGCGACTCCTGGAACCGATCCGCCCCTGCCGATCCCCGATCGGTTCCAGGAGTCGGGTCGGCCGGGGCATGCAGCGACCCCTCGCACACCCGCCAGAGCCCGCCTGCCCTTGCTGCCTTCCGGCCCTGGGGGAGTTCAGCGAGATGACGCCGCACGAGGGGTCGGGACCAGCGTAACGCAGCCCGCCCGCGCACCCGCGCCCGCCGTCAGCGCCCGTGCCAGCACCCGCGCCCGCCGTCATCCCCCGCGGTGTCTGCCCGGACGCACGCCCAGCTCTCAGCGAGCACCCAGGGATCTCCCAGGTAGGCGCGGGAGGGTTCCTCCCATGACGACCTTCGCTCCCCAGGCCCAGGCCCAGGCACCGAGCCCGCAACGGGCCGGGGCCCGCGCCCAGGCCGCGCCGCAGACGCCGGTCACCGGCCGGCCCGCCGTCCTGCGGCTGCGGCCCCCCCGCGCTGCGCCGGTGGTGGACGGACGCCCTCGACCTCACCGTCTGGGCCTCGTACCTCGTCGTCGTCGCCCTGTGGGTGCACCACGGCGGGGTCGCCGACCTCACCGCCGGGATGGGCTCGGCCCTGACGTCGCTGGGCCGGCTCACCGGCCTCATCAGCGCGGACATGCTGCTGCTCCAGGTGATCGGGATGGCCCGGGTGCCGTGGATCGAGCGGGCCTACGGGCAGGACCGGATCACCCGGTCGCACCGCCTGCTGGGCTTCTGGTCGGTCAACCTCATGGTCGCCCACCTCATGCTCATCACCCTCGGCTACGCGGCGCTCGACCAGGTCGGCGTGCTCGGCGAGCTGTGGTCGCTCGTCACCACGGCCCCGGGCATGCTGCTCGCCACCGCCGGCACCGTGGCGCTGCTCATGGTGGCCGTGACCTCGATCCGCTGGGCGCGCCGCCGGCTGCGCTACGAGTCGTGGCACCTGCTGCACCTGTACGCCTACCTCGGCGCCGGCCTGGCGCTGCCGCACCAGCTGTGGACCGGGCGCGACTTCCTCGCCTCGACCGCCGCGACCGTCTACTGGTGGGGCCTGTGGGGCGTCGCCATGGCTGCCGTGCTCGTCTACCGGGTCGCCGTGCCCCTGCTCACCTCGCGCCGCCAGGCCCTGACGGTCTCCCGCGTGGTCACCGAGGCCCCCGGCGTCATCAGCGTCACGATGACCGGCCGCCGCCTGGCGGAGCTCGAGGTCGCCGCCGGCCAGTTCTTCGTCTTCCGCTTCCGCACCGGCGCCGGCTGGACCCGTGGCCACCCGCTGTCGCTCTCCGCAGCACCGACGACGGCGGCCCTGCGGGTCACCATCGGCACCCGGGGCGACGACGGCGAGCGCCTCACGCGGATGGAGCCCGGCACCCGCGTGCTCGTCGAGGGCCCCTACGGCCGGCTGCGGCCCGAGGTCCGGACCAGGCCCGGCCTGGTGCTCATCGGCTCCGGCCTCGGGATCGCCCCGCTGGTCGCCCTGGCCCAGAACGCCGTGATGACCGGCGCGACCCGGGACCGGCCCGCCACCCTCGTCCGCCGCGTCAACGA
The DNA here is from genome assembly GCF_035443605.1 of Actinotalea sp. NCBI lineage: Bacteria > Bacillati > Actinomycetota > Actinomycetes > Micrococcales > Cellulomonadaceae > Actinotalea > Actinotalea sp. The sequence continues at coordinate 15,576 of NZ_DAORSQ010000022.1, forward strand.
CGGCGATCGTCAGCCGCTCCAGACCGACCTCGACCACCTCGTCTCGCTCGGGGCCCTGCGGGTCGTCGACCTCGTCGGTCCGCGCAGCACCACCGGGACGGCCTGGCTGCCGCAGCACCTCGGGCACGTGCCGGGGCCGCAGGCCGCGCGCCAGCTCGTCCCCGATCTCGAGGGCTGCGACGTGTTCGTCTGCGGCGCGGCCCCGTGGGCCGAGGCCGTCGCCGCCGATCTGCGCTCCGCCGGCCTGCCCCCCACCGCCCTGCACGTCGAACGCTTCACCTGGTAACCGGAGGACCTCATGCGCCGCATCGTCATCGCCATCGGATCGACCCTGACCGGGCTCGTGCTCCTCTTCTCCTGGCCCACCAGCCTCAACAAGACGGTTGCCGCCGCCGCGGACACGTCCACGGGCACCGCCACGACGACGGACAGCTCGACCTCGACGGGCACGTCCACCGACACGACCACCCCGACCGAGACGGCGACCCCCACGCCCGAGGCGACCGCGGAGCCCGTCACCGCCACCTACACCGGTGCGTCCGTCAGCACCCGCTACGGCGACGTGCAGGTGCAGGTCACCGTGACCGACGGCGTCGTCACGGCAGCGGACGCGATCGCCTACCCGACCCGGGACCGCGAGAGCCAGCAGATCAACGCCTGGGCCGTGCCCGCGCTCAACGACGAGGTCCTCGCCGCCCAGAGCGCCTCGATCGACATGCTCAGCCACGCGACCGTCACGAGCCAGGCCTACATCGCCTCGCTGCAGGACGCGCTCGACCAGGCCGGGATCTGACCGTGACCACGCGGGCCCCCGCCGACGCCCGCCCGGACCACCGGGCGTGGGTCGAGCAGATCATGGGGATGCCGGTGAGCATCCACGTGCGCGGCGTCGGGGCGCAGGGCGCGCACGCCCGGGGCTCGGAGGTCGCCGATGCGGTCGAGCGGGTGTTCGCCGACCTGCGCGCTGCCGACACCATGTTCAGCCCCTGGCAGGCCGACTCGCAGGTCAGCCGCCTGCAGCGGGGCGAGCTGACGCTCACCGACGCCGACCCGCTGGTCCGCGAGGTGCACCGGCTGTGCGAGACCGCGCTCGAGCGCACGGACGGCTGGTTCGACGCCTGGAACGCCGTCCCCGACCGGCCCGGCGTCTTCGACCCCACCGGCCTGGTCAAGACCTGGGCCGTCGCCCGCGCCGCCCGCCACCTGCGTGAGCTCGCCGTGCGCACCGGCATCGGCTATGCCGTCGGGGCCGGTGGCGACGTGCTCACCCGGCCGGCCGCCGACGGCGCGCCGTGGCTCATCGGCATCGAGGACCCGCGCGACCGCTCGGTCGTCCTGGCGACGCTCCCCGCGGGCGACGGCGGGGTCGCGACGTCGGGCATCGCCGCGAAGGGTGCGCACATCCTCGACCCGCACACGGGCGAGCGCGTCGTCGGCGTGCTCTCGGCCACCGTCGCCGGGCCGTCGCTGATGTGGGCGGACGTGTTCGCGACGGCCGCCGTCGCGATGGGCCCTGCGGCTGTGGAGTGGGTGACGAGCCTGCACGGCACCAGCGGCCTTCTCGTGCTGGCGGACGGCGCTGTCCACCGGTGGGGCAACCCCGTCTGAGCCCTGCACGCGGGGCGGGCGAACTGACGGTCTGACATCATCGGACCTGTCCCGCCGGTGCCGAGTGGCACGTGCCATCCATGGCGAGGCACCGATCACCTGGAGCCGAGATGCTCGACGTCATCGCTGGCCTGCCCGTGCACCCGCTCATCGTCCACGCGACGGTGGTCCTCGTCCCGACGGCCGCACTGGCCGTCGCGCTCGCGGCCGTGTGGCCGCGGTTCCGCCGCTGGGCGTTCGCCCTCCCCCTCCTGCTGGCGCTCGCGGCGCTGGTCCTGACACCCCTGTCCGAGCGGTCCGGCGAGTCGCTCGAGGAGCGGGTGGGCGGGACCCCGCTGGTCGAGACGCACGCGGAGCTCGGCGAGGGCCTCCTGGTCTGGGTGCTGCCGCTGGCCCTCGTCGCCGCGGCGCTCTTCTGGCTCGCGGTGCGGGAGCGCCGGGCCGCAGCCGAGGGGCCCGGCGCTGCGGGTGCCGGCGCTGCGGGTGCCGGTGCTGCGGGTGCCGGTGCGCCGGGGACCGCCCCGGCCCGCTGGGTCACCGTGACGCTCGCGGTCGCCGCGCTGGTCCTGGCCGGCGGCACGATCGCGCAGACGGTCGCCATCGGCCACAGCGGCGCGACGGCGGCGTGGTCCGACGTCGACACGACCACCCCCGCAGGCGACGACGACGACTGACCCGGTTCTGGTCCGGATCCGGGCGTCCAGCACCCGGATCCGGACCAGAACCGCTGCGCGCCCGGAGGGTCAGGCCTGCGCGTCGCGCCAGGCGACCCACTGGTGGACGAGGTCCAGGTCGTAGTCCGGGCCGTTCAGGCCGATGGTGAACAGGCTCACGCCGGCCTCGACGAGCTCCGTGGCGACGAGGGCCGGTGGCTTGTCCACCCCGACGGACCGCTCGACGAGCGTCGCGGTGTCCCGCCCGACGGCCGCGCCGTGCTCGTCGAGGATCGCGCTCTTGCGTCGCAGCGTCCCGACGTCGCCGAACGAGTGCCACAGGTCGGCGTGCTCGGCGACCACGCGCAGCGTCTTGCGCTCCCCGCCACCGCCGATCATCACGGGGATGTGGCGGGTCGACGCCGGGTTGCCCGCCGCGAGCCGCGTCGCGATCCGCGGCATGGCCGAGGCGAGGTCGGCGATCCGCGAGCCGGCCGTGCCGAACTCGTAGCCGAACGCGTCGTAGTCCTTCTCGAACCAGCCCGCCCCGACGCCCAGGATGAGCCGTCCGCCGCTGATGTGGTCGACGGTGCGGGCCATGTCCGCCAGCAGCTCGGGGTTGCGGTAGCTGTTGCACGTGACGAGCGCGCCGATCTCGACGCGGCTGGTCTGCTCCGCCCACGCGCCGAGCATCGTCCAGCACTCGAAGTGCTTGCCGTCCGGGTCGCCGTAGAGCGGGAAGAAGTGGTCCCAGTTGAAGATCACGTCGACCCCGGCGTCCTCCGCGCGGCGCACCGCGTCGCGGATCTGGCCGTAGTCGGCGTGCTGGGGCTGGATCTGGACGCCGATGCGGATGCTCATACCGCGACGGTACGCGCCGATGCGGCCGCGGGCCCACCCTCGGCGGGCGCGCCACGGCCCTGCCGCCGTTCGGGTGGATCTGCGGGCATCTGCCCGGTTCGCCTCAGACCCGCCGTCGTGCGGCCGATCGGATCGACGGCCGCGCCCCCGCCCTGCCGCCCTGCCGCCCTGCCGCGACCCCACCGAGGAGCTCCCCGTGCGACCGTCCCATGCCCCTCACCGCGCGGCACAGGGGTTGCGTCACGTGCAGGGGCGCCTCGTGACCGTCGGGATCGTGGCGGCGCTGCTCACCGCGACCACCCTCCCCGCGCAGGCCGCCCTCCTCCCGCCCACCGCGACCCAGCTCTCCCAGGGCGGCACCGCGACGGCGTCGTCGGCCCAGGACCGTGGCTCCCTCTCACCGTTCGCCGCGTTCGACGGCAACCCGGCCACCCGCTTCGCGAGCGCCGGCACCGACTCCGAGTGGCTCCAGGTGGACCTCGGCCGGCGCGCCGAGCTGAGCGCCGTCGTGCTCGACTGGGAGACCGCGTACGGCCGGGACTACCAGATCCAGGTCTCCGACGACGCGACCAGCTGGACCCCCGTGCACACGACCATCGGCGGCGCCGGCGGCGACGAGGAGCTGACCGTCAGCGGTACCGGCCGGTACGTCCGACTGGTCGGCACGCGACGCGGCACGATCTGGGGCTACTCGCTGTGGGAGATGCAGGTCTACGGCACGGCGCTGCCCGACGTCGGCCCCGCGTGCGGCACGCAGGACGTCGCGCTGGGCCGGCCGGCGACGGCCTCCTCCGCCGAGCGCGGCGGGCTGGCGCCTACCTACGCGGTCGACGGCAACCCGGCCACCCGCTGGTCCAGCGCCTTCGCCGAGCCGCAGTGGATCCAGGTCGACCTCGGCGCCCGCCGCGACATCTGCCGCGTGACACTGCGGTGGGAGACCGCCTACGGGCGCACGGTGGCGGTGCAGACGTCGCGGGACGGCCGCAGCTGGACGGCGGCGACGGGCAGCACGGACGGCTGGGGCGGCCCCCAGTCGCTCGATGTCGCGGCGGCTGCGCGGTACGTGCGCGTGGTGCTGTCCGACCGCGTGACGATCTACGGGGTGTCGCTCTGGTCGCTCGAGGTGTTCACCGCCGACGGGGCCGGCCCCGCCCCGCTGCCGGCCGCCGGCTCGCTGACCTCCAGCGGCACCGGCACCGCGGCGCAGCACTCGAACGTCCCGGCCCCGGCCGGCGCATCCGTGAGCCTGCTCGACGCGGAGGGCGCGGTCGCCATGGCGGTCTCGGTGCCGGGCGAGGGCAGCTACGTGCTCGACCCAGCGTCCGGGACGGTCGGGTTCACCCCGGCGCTCGGCTTCGCCGGCACGGCCGCGGGCGTGCGCGTGCAGCTGACCGACACGTGGGACCAGGACTCCGTGGGCACCTACCGCCCGGTGGTCCTCGCGCCGGCGGCGCCCGCAACGCCCAGCACGAGGTCGAGCGGGGTGGGCCGCGCGGTCCAGGCCGCCATGGTGGCGGTGCCGATCGGCGGGTCGGTGCTGCTGCGCGACGACGGTGGCGCGCCGGCCGCCCGGGTCAGCGTGCCCGGACAGGGGCTGTTCACGCTCGACCCGGCGACCGGGGCGATGACGTTCACACCCGCGGCCGGGTTCGTCGGCCGGTCCGACGGCGTGGTCGTCGCCCTCACCGATGCCTACGGCCAGGTGACGCTGGGCCGGTACGTCCCCACGGTGGTCCCGGCGGCCGGGGCGGTTGGCGGCGAGGCGGCGGGTGCGAAGCCGGCGGCCGCCGTCGCTGCGACCGGTGGGGTCGCCCGTGCGGCTCGAGCACAGCACCTGGGCACGGACGCCACTCCCGGCCCCGGCAGCGAGGCCGGGGCTGGCGGCGACGCGCTCGCGTCTCCGGCAGCGCCCGACGACGCCCCGGCTCGAGGCTCGCTCCCCGGCGCGGGCGCCGTCGGCGCACTCATGGCCCTGGCCGTGCTGCTCGTCGCGGCCGTGGCCTGGCTGACCGTGCGGCGGCGCGAGCCCCGGCCGCTACCGTGCGGCCATGGAGCTTCCTGACACCTGGGACCTGACCGGACGTGTCGCGCTGGTCAGCGGCGCGGGCAGCGCGAGCGGCATCGGTGTCGCCACGGCCCGCGCCCTCGGCGCCCTGGGCGCCAGGGTCGCGCTCACCTCGACCACGGACCGCGTGCACGAGCGCACGGCCGAGCTGCGGGGGCACGGGATCGACGCGACCGGGTTCGTCGCCCGGCTCGAGACCGAGGAGGGCGTCGCCGGACTCACGCAGGCGCTCGGGGCGGCGGGGCTGATGCCCGACGTGCTGGTCAACAATGCCGGCATGGTGGCCGTGGGTGACGGGCCGATGCTCTCGGGCGACGTGACCATGCCCGTCGCTGACTGGCAGCGCAGCCTCGCGACCACCCTGACCACGGCCTTCCTCCTCACGCGCGCCGTCGTGCCGACGATGCGGGCACGAAGGTGGGGGCGGATCATCACCGTCTCGAGCCTCACCGGCCCGGTGATGGCGGCGCGGGGCGACGTCGCCTACGCCGCGGCCAAGGCCGGGCTCGTCGGCCTCACCCGTGCGCTCGCCGTCGACGAGGCCGCCTCGGGGATCACGGCCAACGCCGTCGCGCCGGGCTGGATCGCCACCGGCTCGCAGCTCGGCAGCGAGGCGGCCGAGGGCCTGCGGGTACCGGCCGGGCGCAGCGGACGTCCGGAGGAGGTGGCCTCCGCGATCGCGTGGCTGGCGTCGCCCGGTGCCTCGTACGTGACCGGGCAGGTGGTCGTGGTCGACGGCGGCAACAGCGTCGCGGAGGAGCAGGGGTAGCCCGAGAGCGAGGCGCGCGGGGAGCGAGCACGGCCGCCCGCCGGTTCGGGTATCCTCGTCCGGCCGGGAGGATTCGCCTAGTGGCCTATGGCGCACGCTTGGAAAGCGTGTTGGGGTAACACCCTCGGGGGTTCGAATCCCCCATCCTCCGCGTGACGAAGGGCCCGTGACCTGCGAGTTCGCAGGTGGCGGGCCCTTTGTGTTGAGTTCGACAACTGTTGCGTCCTCGAGCGGTAGCACTCTCGGTAGCAGTCGCCGGTGCCCGGTCGTGCGACGCGACGGCACGCCGGCAGCCGCCTCGCCCCTGCGGAGCCTCTCCGGTGGTTCACTTGCCAAGACAAGGGGGGGCCCGTGCTCATCGACAGTGAGGTCGTCGCCAACTTCGAGATCGTCATCGGGCTGGTCGCACCGATTGGCACTGATGTCGACGCCCTGGTGCGTCACCTCGAGGCCTCGCTAGAGCGGGTCAACTACACAACCGAGTGCATACGGCTGAGCGGCCTGCTCGACGAGACGCCAGCTGGCGCAGGACTGCCACGCACCTCAAGCGACCCGCGCTACTACGAAGCCCGCATGGACGCCGGCGATGACCTGCGCGAGTCACTCGGCTCCAGCGATGCGCTGGCCGCGTATGCCATCTCAAAGATCAGGAGCAATCGCTTCAAGCGGACCGGCGCCAACGAGCAGACAGCCAGGCACGCATGGATCCTGAGGACGATCAAGCACCCCGAGGAGGTCCGCCTCCTGCGCGCCACCTACGGGCGGCGCTTCGTCCTGATCTCCGCCACGGCCTCTGAGGCATCGCGCAGAACGAGCATCTTGAGCGGGCTTCGAGATGCAAGCCCGGAGAACACCCAACTTGAAGCGCGAGTGGCTGAACTCATGCTGCGCGACGAGCAGGACTCGACGACGCCCTACGGCCAGCACGTCCGCGACGCGTTTGCGCTCGGCGACTTCTTCGTTGATCTCGACTCGGCTGCCGGCCCGAAGGCTGAGCTTGACCGCCTCGTAGGCCTGCTCTTCGGCGAGCCGTTCCTCACGCCACGTCGCGACGAGCAGGGCATGTATCTCGCCTTCGCGGCATCACTTCGCTCGGCCGATCCTGGCCGCCAGGTCGGAGCGGTGATCACCACAGCCAAGGGCGACGTCCTCGCGGTCGGCTCGAACGAGGTGCCCAGGGCTGGCGGCGGGGAGTACTGGGTCGGTGACCAGCCTGACCATCGAGACTTCCAGCTGGGCAGCGACTTCAACCGCCGCGAGGTTCGCCGAGCGCTGCAGGAGCTCCTTGGAGTGCTCGGTGCCGAGGGCCACCTGAACGCTGACCTGAGCGGCCTCGACGGCCGCGAGCTGCTCGACTCCGTAGTTGCCAAGAGCGGTTCGTCGATCGACTCGACACGCATTCGCAACTTGATCGAGTTTGGGCGAATCGTCCACGCCGAGATGGCGACGATCACCGAGGCAGCGCGACTCGGCGTGCCGATCCTGGGCTCAACGATCTACACCACTGCGTTCCCGTGCCACATGTGCATGCGGTTGATCATCGGCTCCGGGATCTCACGCGTTGTCTACGTCGACCCCTATCCGAAGTCTCTCGCAGGGGAGATGTACGCGACTGAGATCCGGCTTCGCGGCGACCGCGACGACGACAGGGTGGCTGTGGAGTCGTTCTTGGGGGCGTCATGGCGGGTGTACCCGGACGTCTTCGGCGCCGTGAACCGCAAGCGCGACGCCTCTACGGCGAAGTTCGAAGCATGGTCGCGACGAGACGCGCGCATGCGGCTGGCGGAGCTTGACCCCTTGAACGGCTCCGAGTTCGTAGAGGCGCAGGTCCCGCTCGCGCTCGACGACAGACTGCGACGACTCGCGGACACTCCTGCGAGTGTCAGTGGTTTGGTAGATGATGTGGCAACCGACGTAGAGCCTGGCAAGGAGGAACCGTGACGGTAACTGAGCCCGGTTGGCTGGTAGACGTGAGCCAGCGGTCGCGTGAGGAGTTGTCTGCTCTGACCCCCTCGAATCAACCTTCCTGGTACAGGTGGGTTGGAGGGCCTGACTCCGGCAATCGCGAGAGCCAACGCGCGATTGGCTTCCAGCCGGCCAAGGCCACTGACGACGGAGGCGAGTGAGCACCGCCGAGTAGGCGCCGAGGTTCGATTGGCCGCTATCGCGAGCCCTCGACCGCACCCCACAGCAGTTCGCCCATCCTGCGGTTTGCTTCCTCGACGAGCCCGGGCACCACGTGCTGGTACCGGGCCGTCATCGTCGGTGACGTCCACCCCAGCATGTCCATCACCACGCGCTGGTCGACCCCCTGCACCAGCAGAAGGGTCGCGGCGGTGTGCCGTGCGTCGTGCAGCCGCGCCGGCCGAACGCCTGCGCGCTCGAGGAACCTGACCCAGTGCACGGAGTGGTCGCTCGGGTCGATGGGTCTGCCGGTGACGGTGGTGAACACCAAACCGGACTCCTGCCACTCCGAGCCGGCGTAGATCCGCGCCTTGCGCTGGGACTGGCGTTGACGGCGCAGCGCCTCGATCATCGGCTGCGGCATGGGCAGGGTCCGCTTGCTCTGCCTCGTCTTCAGCTCGGCCAGCACGAGCCCGCCGTCGCGGCGCTGCGGGCACTTCGAGGGCCGATCGTCGCACCGGGTCGGGTCATCGCAGCCGTGGCGGTACCGGCGGCGCTCCAGCTGCTGGCGCACGCGAACGCGGCCCAGCTCCAGGTCGACGTCGGCCCAGGAGAGCCCGAGCACCTCTCCCCTGCGCAGCCCGAGCGAGATCGCGAGCATGAAGGCGACGCCGTTCGGCTCGTTGTCGGCCGCGGCCATGAGCGTCCGGGCCTCGGAGACGGTGAGCGGGTCGAACTCCGGAGCGTCGTAGCGGGGCGTGTGGGCGAGCGTCACGGGGTTGCGCGGGATGCGACGGCGGCGGACGGCGTCGTTGAGCGCCTTGTTGAGGGTCCGCCGGACGTGGTGCACCGTGCCGACGTTCAGGCCCTTGGCGAGCAGCACGGTGTAGAGGTACTCGACGTGCTCGGGCTCGAGGTCGGCGAGCCGGTGCTTGCCGATGGTCGGGATGATGTGCGCCCGGACGTCGGTGGTGTAGCCGTACAGGGAGTTGGGTCGCACGCGCAGGGCCGAGGCGGTCAGCCAGTCCTCCAGCCAGTCGGACAGCCGCGGTGATCGCCCGGCGGGGATCTTCGCGGCCTCGTCGCGCACCCGCTCCAGGGCCCGGACCTTGTGAGTGACCTCGGCCTGGGTTCGGCCGCTGCGCTTGCGGCGGTCGGATGAGCCGTCGGGCTTGGTGCCCATCGTGACGAAGCCGTACCAGCGGCCGTCGGTGCTCTGGAACACCGACGACCGGTTGTTGGCCGCCCGGGTGCCCATCACTGGCCGTCCGACGACGGCGGGTTCTGCTCGCGGCGCAGCCGCTCGACGTACTCGACAAGGCAGTCGTACGGCACGCGGCGCAGCTTGCCCAGGTGAACCGTCTCCAGCTCGCCCTTCAGCATTAGCTGGTAGACGAACGACCTGCCGATCGACAGGCGTCGCGCGGCCTCGGGGACGGTGAGCATGAGGCGGGGCGCCTCGTCGTACTCGGGGTTCTGGCTCATGGTGGTCCTTCCTCGGGGTGGTGCGGTTGGTGGCAATGCGGCTCAGCGGCCGAGCACGGGTCCATCGGGGGCACGTGTCGGCGCGGGTGGCGAGATGGACCGCAGAAGCTGTGGACGCTGCGACCGGTCGAAGGCCTGTGGATCGCGCGACCCGAAGTCGTGGGGCACATGCAGCGGCGGAACGGGCGCCGGCGCGGCCGGGTGGTAGGCGGCCCAGGTCTCGGTGGCGCTCAGCTCGGCGTGGGAGGTCGCCAGGATCTGTTCGAGGACGTCGCGGGTCGACGACGACGGCCGGGCTTGGCCGGGCAGGCAGTCCTCGCCCGGCGCTTCGGTGACGACGTAGGTGCGGTTGAGGTGCCGCCCGCGGCTCATCGCGACGTAGAGGTCCTCGCGGGCCATCCCCGGTCCGGCGACCGTGTGCGTCTGGTCGACGGTCATGCCCTGGGACCGGGCCGTCGTCGTCGCGTAGCCGAGCTCGACGTGATCGGCGACGTACGCGTACGGGAGCCGGACGGCGTGGCCGTGGCCGTCACCGCGTCCGGCGTCGCCCGCGGCGCGGACGCGCAGCGACCCGTCGCGCGCGATCGCGACGACGTCCCACAGCGCGCCGTTGCGCACGAACCCGTCCGCGGTCCGCAGATGACGGTCGTTGCGGCGGGTGACGACCCGGTCACCGACACCGGCGGTCAGGCCGTCGTGCAGCTCGATCCCGGCCCGGTCCACGGTCCCCGAGCGCACGCCGTGGGCGCGGGCGAGGCGGTTGAGGTCGCGCACGGTGCGGCTGTCCGCCGCCTGCAGGACGGCGACCTGGCCGTGCTCCTGGGCGGTGGTGAAGCCGTCGAGGGCCGCGTAGAGCATCTCCTCGCGCGTGCCGCCGGTGAAGGCGCCGTGGGCCTCGTAGGCGTCCAGCGCCTCGGGATGGGCGCGGCGCAGCTCGAGGCTGGCTCTGGCCTCCCACGGTCGGCTGAACCGGAACAGGGACGTCAGCTCGGCCGTCGGGCCACGGCGGGCGAGCATCGCGAACCCGCCGCCGGCGTCGACCGACCCGCGTTGCAGGTGGTCCCCGACCAGCAACACCTTGGCCGGGGCCTTGCGCGCCTGGGCGACCAGCGCGGCCAGGGTGCGGGTGTCGGCCAGCGAGGCCTCGTCGACGATGACCAGCTGCCCGGGGGCCATCGCCCACCGGCCCTGCTCGAGGCGCAGCGACTGGGCGCGCTGGCGCGCCGGGTCCCACTCCGCGCTGGCATTCGAGTGCAGGACCTGCACCGCGGCGCCGAACGCGACCCCGCGGGCGTGTGCACCCTCGCCGGTGGACTCGTACAGCCACTTCGCCGTCGTCTCGCACGGCACGCCCAGGGACGCGCTCAGGGCGTGCGCCGCCGTGGCCGACGGAGCCAGCGCGACGACGGGACCGACATAACGCTGCCAGATCGTCGTCAGCGCCTTGAGTGCCGTCGTCTTGCCCGATCCGGCCGGCCCGACCAGCGCGTCGAGCAGGTGCTCGGACGTCAGGATGGCCCGGACGGCGGCGACCTGGTCATCCGCCAGCACGCGGCCGGCACGCGCGCTGTCCCTGTCGGCGTCGCCCAGCCACTGCCTGCTGATGCACGGGGAGCGCGTGGTCTCGGCCGCGTCGATGAGGACCCGCTCGGCGGCCAGGAGCTCGAGGGAGGTGTACAGCGCCTCGCCCACCCGGCAGCGCTCCTGCTCACGCGTGTCGTCCAGGTGCACGCTGGCCGCCCTGACCTGGGCGCTGATCTCGCTGGTCAGGCCCAGCCGCTCCTGCGGGGAGGCCATCCGCAGGATCTTCGAGGCGCGCAGAGTCTCGCTGCCGACGTTCCACTCGGTCCACACCGATCGCCTGGTCGCGACGTCCTGCAGCACCTGGGCAGCGATCGCCGCCCGGACCTCTGGCCCGACGTCGTGCGCGTGCAAGGGCCGGCCGTAGGTGCCGGCCAGGGCGCGTGCTGCCAGGTCTTGCGGCTCGCGACCGGTCAGGGTGCGGGCGCGGTTGGCCCAGTCGGCGAGCAGGTCGCGCAGCGGGCGGACCACCTTGGGCGGTCGGGTCACGCGCGTCAGGTGCTGCCGCGCCCTGGTGGTCTCGACGCGGGTGGGCTCGCGCCCGCGGTCGGCCTGGAACTGGGCCGCCCACTCGGCCTCGGCGCAGTGGATCTGCTCCGAGCGGGAGGAGAAGTGGGTCAGGAGCGCGTCGTCGATGCCGTCGATCTCGAACGCTGGGTTGCGCCGTGGGCCGCGGTCGCGCAGGGATAGCCCGACCGGCAGGCGCCGGGCGAGGTCGTCGGCCAGGAGCACGTCGTACAGCTCGGAGACCGTCACCGCGGCGGCGTGGACGGTCTTGCCGTCCAGGGACCGCCACTGCCCGTCTGGCCCCTGGACCTTGTTGGCCACCACGACGTGGGTGTGCAGGTTGGGGTCGCCGGCGCGGGTGTCCCAGTGGTCGAAGGCCGCAGCGATCATCCCCCGGGTCGTCACCTGGCGGCAGCCCGCGTGCCCGACCCGGGTCCGCACGACCTTCTGCTCGACGAAGGCGAGCGTCTGGTCGACGGCGGCGCGGTGGGCCGCGTGCACCGCGGCACGGGTGGCATCGTCGCCCAGCGCCCACAGCACGGAGGCGGACTTGGGGACGGTGAAGGTCAGGTCGAAGCCGACGACGGTGCGGCCCCGCTGCCCGGCGTACCGGCGCCCCAGCGGCTCGGCCGTGACCGGGTCGTTGCCGTCGCGGAAGACCGCGGCCATCGCCTCCTCGGTGACCACCGCTCCCGGAGAGACCCGCCCGATCGCGTCGTGCCCCAGACCGGCGAGCCCGGAGCCGAGCCACCGCCCCGGCGGGTTGCCGGTCGCCTCGTAGTACGCGGTCAGCGAGTCGCCGCGCTCCAGGGCGACGTCGCCGGCGGCGACCTCCCGCGTCAGGTACGAGTACCCGTCGCCCGCGCCGAGCTTGTGCATCGACATCACGACCGCAACACCTCCCTCGAACACCCGCCGAACCTGCTGGCCGCCGCCGGCCCGCACCCTTCCCGACTAGGGCGTGTTGATCAATAGGTTTCGGGGGTGGTTCGGGGACTCTTGACCGGTG
>NZ_DAORSQ010000023.1:0-28213 GCF_035443605.1 Actinotalea sp.
CCACGAGCGGGATGCCGGCGCGGTTGTAGTCGACCAGCGAGTACTCCGCGCCGTGGATCCGGCCGGTGAGGCCGCCCACGTGGGTGTTCTTGCCGGCGTCCTCCTCCATGTGCGCGCGCTCGATCTCCACGCGCACCACGGTGCCGTCGGCGAGCTCGACGTCGAGGTAGCCCTCGAAGGCGATCGGCTCGTCGTACTGCGACGTCTGGAAGTTCTTCGGCACGTCCGGGTAGAAGTAGTTCTTCCGCGCGAACCGGCAGACCTCGGCGATCTCGCAGTTGAGCGCCAGGCCGATCTTGATCGCGGACTCGACGGCCGTCCGGTTGAGCGACGGCAGGGCGCCGGGCAGACCGAGCGATACGGGCGTGACCTGGGTGTTCGGCTCCGCGCCGAACTCGGTGGGAGCGCCGTCGAACATCTTCGAGGCCGTGCCGAGCTCGACGTGCACCTCGATCCCGATGACCGGGTCGTAGCGTGCCACGGCGTCGTCGAAGTCGACCAGCGCGGTGGTGGGGTGCGCGGTGCTCATCGGGTGATCCCCTCGGTGGGCAGCTGGGTGGGCGGCCGGGTGGGCAGCGCGGGCGCCCTGTCCAGCAGCGGGCCGCCCCAGCGGGCCTCGAGCAGCGACTCGAGCGCCGCGCCCACCCGGTAGAGCCGGTCGTCCGCGCGGGCGGGCGCCAGGATCTGGAAGCCGACCGGCAGGCCGTCGTCGGACAGCCCAGCCGGCACGGACATGCCCGGGACGCCCGCGAGGTTGGCCGGGATGGTCGCGACGTCGTTGAGGTACATCGCGAGCGGGTCGTCGAGCTTCTCGCCGAGCTTGAACGCCGTGGTCGGCGCCGTCGGCGAGACGAGCACGTCCGCCTGCGCGAACGCCGCGGCGAAGTCCCGCTGGATGAGCGTGCGGACCTTCTGCGCGCTGCCGTAGTAGGCGTCGTAGTACCCGGCGGACAGCGCGTAGGTGCCCAGGATGATGCGGCGCTTGACCTCGTCGCCGAAGCCGGCTCCCCGCGTGGCGGCCATGACGCGCTCGGCCGTGACGGGACCCTCTGCGGGTTCGACCCGCAGGCCGAACCGCATGCCGTCGAACTTGGCCAGGTTGCTCGAGGCCTCGCTCGGCAGGATGAGGTAGTAGGCCGCGAGCGCGTAGTCGAAGTGCGGGCACGAGACCTCGACGATCTCGGCGCCCGCGCCGCGGAGCACGTCGAGCGCCTCCTCGAAGCGCGCGCGCACCCCCGCCTGGTAGCCCTCGCCGTTGAGCTCGGTGACCACGCCGACGCGCACGCCGGTGAGGTCGCCGGTCAGGCCGTCCAGCGCCGCGGCGACGAGGCCCGGCAGCGGCTCGTCGAGCGACGTGGCGTCGCGCGGGTCGTGCCCGCCGATGACCTCGTGCAGCAGCGCGGAGTCGAGCACCGTGCGCGTCACGGGGCCGGCCTGGTCGAGGCTCGAGGCCAGGGCGATGAGGCCGTAGCGCGACACCCCCCCGTAGGTGGGCTTGACGCCGACGGTGCCCGTGACGGCAGCCGGCTGGCGGATCGATCCACCGGTGTCCGTGCCGATCGCCAGCGGGGCCTCGTAGGCGGCGACCGCCGCGGCGCTGCCGCCACCCGAGCCGCCGGGGATCCGGTCGAGGTCCCAAGGGTTGTGGGTGTTGCCGTAGGCGGAGTGCTCGGTCGAGGAGCCCATCGCGAACTCGTCCATGTTGGTCTTGCCGAGGATCGGCAGGCCGGCGGCCTTGAGCCGCTCGACGAGCGTCGCGTCGTACGGCGGCACCCAGCCCTCGAGGATGCGTGAGCCGGCCGTGGTCGGCAGGCCGCGGGTCACGACGACGTCCTTGACCGCGATCGGCACGCCCGCGAGCGGGTGCAGCTCCGCTCCGGCAGCGCGCCGCGCGTCGACGTCGCGGGCCGTGGCCATCGCCTCGTCGGCCGCGACGTGCAGGAAGGCGTGGACGGCGCCCTCGACGGCGGCGATCCGGTCCAGGTGGGCGGCCGTGACCTCGGCGCTGCTCACCTCGGAGCGCTGCAGCGCCCCGGCGAGGTCGGCCGCGGACATCCGGACGAGGTCGTCCGGCGTGCCGGCGCTGCCGGCGGTGTGACGTCCGGGCATCAGTCCTCCTCGAGGATCTGCGGGACGGCGAAGCGCCCGCCTTCGGACGCCGGTGCCGCGGCGAGGATCTCCGCGGCGTCCAGCGGCCGCTCGACGACGTCCTCGCGGTAGACGTTCGTCAGCGGCAGCGGGTGGCTGGTGGCGGGGACGTCGGCCGTGGCGACCTCCCCGACCCGGGCGACCGAGTCGACGATCACGGCGAGCTCCCCGGCCAGCCGGGTGAGCTCGTCTGCGGTCAGGTCGATCCGGGCGAGCGCGGCGACGCGGGCGACCTCGTCGCGGGAGAGGGTGGACATGACCCCTGAGTCTAGGTGCACGGATCGCGGACATCTCCCGGGCCGCACCGGTCAGAGCACGGCACCGTCCAGCGCGCGGTCGATGAGCGCGAGCAGCGCGAGGGCGTAGGCGTCGGCCGCCGTCGAGGCGCGGTGGACGGCCTCGTCACCCGACGGCGTGCTCGTCGTGACGGACCACGTGGCACCGGTCGCGCCGTCCCCGGCGGCGTGGGCGCCGTGGGTGGCGGCGTGAGCGCCGTGGGTGGCGGGCATCCGGCTCAACGAGACGAACGTGCCGCCGAGCTTGTCCCGCAGCTGGTCCTCGCGGGGCATCCACAGGGCGTCCTCCTGCGCCACGGAGTCCATCGCCCACTCCGTGGTGCCGTTGAACCCGAGGATGGTCCCCGTGGGGTACTCCCTGGCCTCGATGGTCATCTCGCTGAGCGTGAACAGCTCGCCGGCGAGCTCCGGCTGGGGGATGACGAACCGGTCGCCTGCGGCGGGCTGCCACCGCAGGCCGGCGTCGCGCAGGGCTGCGGCGAGGTGCTCGGAGATCATCGGACCAGTCTGGTCCATCGGTCGCCGTCCGGCAGGTCGAGGACCTCGGCACGCCCCCGCGTCAGGGCGGCGGCGCCGTGGAGTAGACGAGCATCGAGTACCCCTCGACGGACCAGTCCCGGCTCGGCACCCGGTGCAGGCCGATCCGCGCGTACATGCGCTGCGCGGCCGCCATGGCCGGAAGGGTCGACAGGATGACGGCGCTGGCGCCGTCCGCCAGGCCGGACTCGATGGCGGCGCGCAGCAGCAGCTCACCCACCCCACGGCCCCGGGCGGCCGGGTCGACCGCGAGCATGCGCAGCTCCCACTCGTCTGGCGCGGCGATCTCGGCGAAGGGCGACCCGGGCGCGGCGAGCGTGATGCTGCCGAGCACGTGGTCGCCCTCGACCGCCACGAGCACGGTGGCCTCGTCCGCCCGGCGCGCGGCGTCCCGCAGCTCGTGCAGGTAGTCGTCGTCGTGCGCGAGCAGGTCGTCTGCCAGGTACGCGTGCGCGGTCAGCGCGCCGACCCGGCCGAGGTCGTCCGGCAGCGCGGGGCGGACCACGACGCTCACGGGGCGTCCGGGAGGTCGTGCGCCGGCTCGGCCGACGCTGAGCCGGGCCGCTCACCGGCGAGCAGCCGCTCGAAGCCGGCCTCGTCGAGGATCGCCAGTCCCAGCTCGCGCGCCCTGGCCTCCTTGGAGCCCGCGTTCTCGCCGACCACGACGTAGTCGGTCTTCTTCGACACGCTGCCGGCCGCCTTGCCGCCGCGCGCGAGGATCGCCTCCTTGGCGCCGTCGCGCGAGAAGCCCACGAGCGAGCCCGTGACGACGACGGTGAGCCCCTCCAGGGTGCGCTCCACCGTGGCGTCCGGCACGTCGTGCATCGCCACGCCGGCGGCAGCCCAGCGATCGACGATCTCGCGGTGCCAGTCGACGTCGAACCAGTCGATGATCGAGCGGGCGATGGTCGGCCCCACGCCCTCGACCGAGGCGAGCTGCGCGGCCGCCTGCTCGGCATCCTCGAGCGCGGCGCGCAGGGCCGCCATGGAGCCGAAGGCCTGCGCGATCGCCCGGGCGGCCGTCGGCCCGACGTTGCGGATGGACAGGGAGACCAGCACGCGCCAGAAGGGCTTCGCCTTGGCGGCCTCCAGCTCGTCGAGCAGGGTGACGGCCGCGGCGGACGGCTCCCAGGTCGCCAGCGTGCGGCCCTCCGCCAGCGCGGCGGCCTCCTGGGCCTTCGTGGCCTTGACCACCCGCCGGAAGGGGGACCGGCGGCGGACCACGCCGTCGTCGTCCGCGCGGGGCGCGCCGGTCTCCGGGTCGCGCACGACCACCTCGACCTCGGCGAGCCGCGCCAGGCTCGCCGCACGGACCTCCGCACGGACCTCCGGCTGCGCGTCCACGGGGTAGCCCACCAGGTCGAAGAGGTACGCCTCGTTGGCCACGGGCGGTGTGTCCGGGACCTCGGGCTGGGTCAGCGCCGCCGCGGTGATCTCGCCGAGCGCCTCGATGTCGAGGCCGCCGCGCGAGCCGATGTGCTCGACGCGCCCGCGCACCTGGGCCGGGCAGGTCCGGGCGTTGGGGCACCGCAGGTCCACCTCCCCCTCGCGCATCGCCCGCAGGGGCGTGCCGCACTCGGGGCACCGACCGGGCATGTGCCAGTCCTCGCGCGGGTACCCGTCGTCCGCCAGGGCGGCGACAGGGCCGACGATCTCGGGGATGACGTCGCCCGCCTTGCGCAGCACCACCATGTCCCCGACGCGCACGCCCTTGGCCCGCACGACGTCCTGGTTGTGCAGGGTGGCCATCGACACCGTCGACCCGGCGACCTTGACGGGTTCCATGACGCCGTACGGCGTGACACGGCCCGTGCGGCCGACGTTGACGCGGATCTCGAGCAGCCGCGTGGTGACCTCCTCGGGCGGGTACTTGTACGCGATCGCCCAGCGCGGCGCGCGGCTCGTGGCGCCGAGCCGGCGCTGCACCGCGATCTCGTCGACCTTGACCACGATGCCGTCGATCTCGTGCTCGACGTCGTGCCGGTGCAGCGCGTAGTGATCGATCATGGCCCGGACCCCGGCGAGGTCGTCGACCACCCGGGCGCGCGCGCTGACCGGCAGCCCCCACGAGGCCAGGAGCTCGTAGGTCGTGGACTGGCGCTCGGTGCCCGGGTGCTCGTCGGCGGCGGCGCCGCCCCAGCGCAGGGCGCCGACACCGTGGCACAGCATCCGCAACGGGCGCCCCGCGGTGACCCGCGGGTCCTTCTGGCGCAGCGAGCCGGCCGCGGAGTTGCGGGGGTTGGCGAACGGCGCCTTGCCTGCGGCGACCTGCGCAGCGTTGAGGGCAGCGAAGCCCTCGACCGGCAGGAAGACCTCACCGCGCACCTCGAGCAGCTCGGGGTGGCCGCTGCCCGCGAGCGTGTGCGGCACGCCGGCGATGGTCCGGACGTTGAGCGTGACGTCCTCGCCCGTGTGGCCGTCTCCCCGCGTGGCGGCCCGCGTCAGCCGGCCGTTCTCGTAGAGCAGCGCGACGGCCAGCCCGTCGATCTTCAGCTCGCACAGGTAGTGCAGCACCGCCGCCGAGCCCTCGAGGTCGCGCTGCACGCGCTCGGCCCAGGCGGCGAGGTCCTCGGCGGAGAAGGCGTTGTCGAGGCTGAGCATCCGCTCGACGTGGTCGACCGCGACGAAGTCCGTCGAGAACGTGCCGCCGACCGTCTGGGTGGGCGAGTCCGGGGTGCGCAGCGCGAAGGCGACGTAGTGGTCCTCGAACGCGCCCAGCCGACGCAGCAGCGCGTCGTACTCGCCGTCGGAGACCGTCGGCGCGTCGCGAACGTAGTAGGCGAACTGGTGGTCGCGGACCTGCTCGGCGAGCGCGTCCCAGCGGTGCCGCGCCGCGGCCTCGTCCAGGCCGAGGTCGGCTGCGTCCAGGTCGCTCGGTGCGCTCACCGGGACATCATCGCGGCTGGCACCGACAGCCCGCACGTCGGCCCCGCACGTACGCTGACCCGTCATGAGCACCCCGACGCCGCACGAGCCCCAGGGTCCCGTCCCGACGCCGGACGGCGTGCACGACCCGTTCGCCTGGCTCGAGGAGGTCGACTCCGAGCGCGCGCTCGCGTGGGTCGCGGCGCGCAACGCCGAGACGGTCGCGACCCTGGCGGCGACGCCCGCGTTCGAGCGCACCCGGGCCGCCGTCCTCGAGGTGCTCGACTCCCCGGCCAAGCTGCCGGAGGTCAGCCTGCTCGGCGACCGGCTCTACAACTTCTGGCGCGACGCCGAGCACCCGCGCGGGCTGTGGCGGCGCACCACGCCGGAGGACTTCCGCACCGCGGAGCCCGAGTGGGAGACCGTGCTCGACATCGACGCGCTCAACGCTGCCGAGGGCGAGGACTGGGTGTGGCACGGGGCGTCCGTGCTGCGGCCGGACGTCCGGCGCGCGCTCGTCGCGCTGTCGCACGGCGGCTCGGACGCCGACGTCACGCGCGAGCTCGACCTCGTGACCCTGCGCTTCGTCGAGGAGTCGGACGGCGGGTTCGTCCGGCCAGCGGCCAAGGGTTCGCTCGGCTGGATCGACCTCGACACGGTGTGGCTCGTCACGGACCTGGGGCCGGGCACGACGACGACGTCCGGCTACCCGCGCACGGTGCGCCGCTGGCACCGCGGTACGCCGCTGACGGCGGCCGAGGTCGTCGCGGAGTGCCTCGAGTCGGACCTGGCCATCGGGGCCTACCACGACCACACGCCGGGCTTCGAGCGCGACCTCGTGGAGCGTGCGATCGGCTTCTACACCCAGGAGCTGTCCGTGCTGCGGCCCGACGGCTCCGCCGAGCGCGTGGACGTGCCGCTGTCCGCCGACGCCGGCCTGCACCGCGACTGGCTGCTCGTCCAGCTGCGGGAGGACTGGACACCCGTCGAGGGCGGGCCCACCCACCGTGCCGGGGCCCTGCTCGCCGCGCCGTGGGAGGCCTACCGGGCGGGCTCGCGCGACCTCACGGTGCTGTTCGAGCCCACGCCGTCGTCCTCGCTGGCGTCCTCGACCTGGACGCGCCACCACCTGGTCCTCACGGTGATGCAGGACGTCACGCACCGCGTCGAGGTCCTCACCCCGCCCGAGCCGGCCGCCGGCGGGCCGTGGGCGCGCGGCGAGCTCGCGGGCGTCCCCCCGCTGACCACGGTCGCGCTGCGCGCCGTGGACCGGCTGGTCGGCGACGACGTGTGGCTCGTCACCGCGGACTTCACCACGCCGCCGACGCTCGCGGTGACGACGGTCGGCTCCGGCACGCCCCCGACCGGGCTCAAGGCCGTGCCGCCGTTCTTCGACGCCGACGACGTCCAGGTCAGCCAGCACTTCGCGGTCTCGGCGGACGGGACCCGCGTGCCGTACTTCCAGGTCGGCCGGACAGACGGCGACCCCGCCGCGGGACCGGCACCCACCCTGCTCTACGGCTACGGCGGGTTCGAGATCTCGCTGCTGCCCAGCTACTCGGGTGCGCTGGGGCGCTCGTGGCTCGCCGACGGCGGCGTGTACGTGCTCGCCAACATCCGCGGCGGGGGCGAGTACGGGCCCGGCTGGCACCAGGCCGCGCTGCGCGAGCACCGGCACCGCGCGTACGAGGACTTCGCCGCCGTGGCGCGCGACCTCGTCGCCCGCGGCGTGACGACGCCGGAGCACCTCGGGGTGCAGGGCGGCTCCAACGGCGGGCTGCTGACAGGCAACATGCTCACGCAGTACCCAGAGCTCCTCGGCGCCGTGGTGGTGCAGGTGCCGCTGCTCGACATGAAGCGCTACCCGCACCTGCTGGCCGGGGCGTCGTGGATGGACGAGTACGGGGACCCGGACGACCCGGAGCAGTGGGAGCTCATCCGGACGTTCTCGCCGTACCACCTCCTCGACGCGGACCGCCCCTACCCGCCCGTGCTGCTCACCACCTCGACGCGCGACGACCGGGTGCACCCCGGCCACGCTCGCAAGACGGCGGCGTGGCTGCTCGCTGCGGGCAAGGACGTCACCTACTACGAGAACGTCGAGGGCGGCCACGGCGGGGCGGCGGACAACGCCCAGGCGGCGTTCATGGCGGCCCTCGCGTACCGGTTCTGCTGGGAGCGGCTGGGGTAGTCAGCTGGTCGCCGTGCCGTGCGCGTCGTCCGGCGCGTCGTCCTCCGGCGCGTCGTCGTCGTTGCGCACGTCCCCGGGGTTCGGCAGCGAGCAGAGGAAGCGGTACCCGAGCACGCCGACGGCCGTCGCGAGCCCACCGCCCACGAGGAACGGGACCGTGAGGTCGATCCGGCCGAGCAACCCGCCCAGCAACGAACCCAGGGGCATGACCCCCCACAGCAGCGTGCGCCACGTGCCGTGCACGCGGCCGAGGAGTCGCCTGGGGATGATGCTCTGCCGCAGCGACATCACCAGGACGTTCCACACCAGCACCGCCCCGCCGGACACGAGGTAGGCCAGGCCCAGCGCCCACAGCGTCGGGACGGCGCCCGCGAGGACCAGGGCGAGCGCGGCCACGACGCTCGCCGCCGCCATCGTCGGCCCGGCGCCCCAGCGTGCCGAGAGCCGCGGTGCGAGCACGCTGCCGAGGACGCTGCCGACGGCGCCCGTGAGGATGAGCACGCCGAAGAGGGCCTCGGGGAGCCCGAGCCGCTCGATCGCGTAGAGCGCGAAGACGGCGGTCCCGATCGAGAAGAACAGCCCCGTGGCGCTGCTGAGCAGCCACAGCCGCAGGAGCATGGGGTTGCCCCGCAAGAAGTGCAGGCCGGCCGTGAGCTGGCGCCGCCAGGGCAGCTCGTCGTCGGGGTGCGGCGCACCGTCGCGGCCCGACGCAGCGCGCGGCAGCACGAACGCCAGGGCCGCCGCAACGGCGTAGACCGCGCCGTTGACGCCCAGCGGGATGAGCGCCGAGACGGCGAAGAGCGCCGAGGTGAGCGGGGCGGCGGCGAAGGTCTGGACGATCTGCTCGCCGGCCTCGATCCGCGAGTTCGCCCGCGGGAGCGCTTCGCGCGGGACGATGCTCGGCAGCACGGCACGGATGGCGCCGTCGTAGAGCGTCTCCCCCGCCCCGTAGACGAAGACGATCGCGTAGAGCCACCAGATGGTCAGCGCGTCGGTCGCGGCGAGGGCGACCAGCGCCACCGCGAGGAGCGTCCGCAGCCCGTTGGCCAGCGCGAGGGCGCGACGCCGGTCGATCCGGTCGACGAGGATGCCGGACGGGATGGCCAGCAGCAGCCAGGGCAGGAGCGCGAGGGCCGCGATCCCGGAGACGAGAAGCGGGTCGGTCGTCAGCCGGATGGCCAGGAGCGGGGCCGCGGTGCGGGCGATCCCGTCGCCGAGGCTCGAGGCGAGGTTGGCCGTGAAGACCGTGCGGAACGCCGGGCCGAGGCCACGGTCGGCGGGGTCGGGTGCCGGAAGGGCCGGGTCGGGTGCCGGAAGGGCCGGGTCGGGTGCCGTCGGGGGTTCGTCGGTCGGAGGCACCCGCTCAGCCGGCCTCGGCGCGTTCGGCGAGCTCCGCCGCCACCTGGGCTGCGGCGTGCAGCTCGAGCCGCATCGCCTGGAGGTTGCCGAGCACCTGGTCCCCCGAGCCGCTGGTGTCCGTGTGGACCACGATGTCCGCGAGCCCCGCGGCCGGGAGCCCGAGGGCTCGCCACGGCCGGGAGATGAGGTTGGCTGCGCCCCGGATGTCGGGGCCACCCTTGCGCGGCGACTCGCGCGGCAGCCCCAGCCACAGGCGGGTGCCCTGCTCGACGACCGCGGCGACCTGCTCCCACTGCTGGCCGCGCACGGAGGCCGCCGCGACCCCCACCGCCTGCGCACCGGACCCCGCCAGCACCGCGAGGGAGCGCGAGGCGAACCGCGCGCCACCGTGCAGCACCACCTGGGTGGCGCCCGACGCCGTCAGGGAGCGCACCAGCTCACCGAGCAGCACGACGGCGCGCTCGCCCGGCACGGGTGCGATGCGGCTGTGCCCCGAGAACGTCGCGACCGCACCACCGAGCACGTCGGGCAGCGCCGGCTCGCGGAGCACGACGACGGGCTGCGCGCCCGGCAGCGCCGTGCGCACGGCGGCGAGGTGGTCGGCCAGGCCCTGCGCGAGGGAGGCCGCGAGCTCGCGCACGGCACCGTGGTCCGACAGCACGCGGTCACCGCGCGCGAGGTAGAGGGTCGCGGCGAGGCTCCACGGCCCGCGGGCCGTCACCGCGAGCGGGCCGGTGTAGCCGTAGCCCGCGACCGCGAGCGCGTCGACGTCCTCGCGGAGCAGCGCCTGGGTGCGCTCGAGGTCGATGCCGGGCCGGTCGGCGAGCTTCCACCCGTGCGGACCGTGCTCGACGGGCATCTCGGGCAGCAGGGCGGCCGTCCGCGCGGTCGACTCGGCCCACGGCCCACGCTTGGGCATCTGGACCAGCGGCGGGATGCCGGTGACCCCGCCGGGGGTGTCGGCGAGGGCGTCGAACGCGATCTGCTGGGCCTTGAGCACCTTGTGGCCCGGCCACGGGCCGAGCGCGCTGAGGCCGGTCATCGTGTCTCCGTCGGGTCGGCGTGCTGGGCTGGGCTGGCGGGCGTGGCCCGGGGAGGCGTGGCCCGGGAGCGGGCGGGGTCTGCGGTCACCGCAGCGCCCGGTCGACGGTGACCTGGCCGAGCACGCGGTCGCCGTCGTAGAGCACGGCCGACTGCCCGGCGGCCACGCCGCGCAGACCGACCGGGACGATCACCTCGACGTCGGTCCCGACCGCGCTGGCCCTGGCCGGCAGGGGCGTGCCGTGCGCGCGGACCTGCACGAGGCAGTCGACCGCATCGACCGGGGCCGACCCGAACCACACCGCGTCGCGCCCGACCAGCCCGCGCACGGTGAGGAGCTCCGGCGGGCCGACGACCACCGTGCCGGTCGCGGGGCGGACCTCGAGCACGTACCGCGCGCGGCCGTCCGGCGCCGGGCGGCCGAGCGCCAGGCCGCGGCGCTGCCCGACGGTGTAGGCGTAGGCGCCGTCGTGCCGCCCGACCACCCCGCCGTCGGTGTCGACCACGTCGCCCGGCTGCGCGCCGAGACGCTCGCGCAGGAAGCCCTGGGTGTCGCCGTCGGCCACGAAGCAGATGTCGTAGGAGTCCGGCTTGGCGCTGACGGCCAGGCCGCGCGCGGCGGCCTCGGCACGCACCTCCTGCTTGGCGGCGACCTCACCGAGGGGGAACATCGCGCGCGCCAGCCGGTCCGGTCCCATGACGGCCAGCACGTATGACTGGTCCTTCGCCGCGTCCGCCGCGCGGTGCAGCGAGCGCGAGCCGTCGTCGTGCACCGCGATCCGGGCGTAGTGGCCGGTGCAGACGGCGTCGAAACCGAGCGCCTGGGCGCGGTCGGCGAGCGCGGCGAACTTGATGTGCTCGTTGCAGCGCACGCACGGGTTCGGCGTGCGTCCGGCGGCGTACTCGGCGAGGAAGTCCGCGACGACGGTCTGCTCGAACTGCTCCGAGAGGTCCCAGACGTAGTAGGGGATGCCGAGCACGTCCGCGGCGCGGCGGGCGTCACCGGCGTCCTCGACGGAGCAGCAGCCGCGCGCGCCGGTCCGGAACTCGTCGCGCGTGCGGGACAGCGCCATGTGCACGCCGACGACGTCGTGCCCGGCGTCCACCGCGCGTGCCGCGGCGACGGCAGAGTCCACGCCCCCGGACAGGGCAGCCAGCACGCGCATGGGTTCAGGGTACGTGGCGGCCCGCCCCGCTCCCGCCGGGCTGCGGCGTCGCGCGGTCGGGGGGTGCGGGCTGCGTGCCCCGGCTCGCGCCGCTGCTCGCGCCCCTTGCGCGCGCCGTCGCGGGCAGTTCCGACGACCGGAGCGGTTGTGGTCGGGATCGGGGCGTCCCACGCCCGGTTCCCGACCAGAACCGGCGGGGTGGCTCGGGGGGCTCGGGGGGGGTGGCTCGGCGGGCGCTGGATGTCAGTGGCCGCCGATAGCATCGAACACGTGTTCGATGATGATGCCACGGTCGATGGCCTGGACGACGCCGGGCCCGGCGCCGTTCCCGCGGCGAGCGTGTCGGGCGCGGCGAGCGCGCAGATGACGGCCGGGTCGTGGTCCTGGGCGCAGCGCCACCCTCGCGCGGCCTCGCTCGAGGCCGCAGCCCCAGGGCCCGCGCTCGTGACCAGCCTCGCCGCCCTCGAGGCCGCCGACCTCGACGCCGAGACCCTGCTCGAGGGTGTCGCGGCCTGGGAGCGGATCGCGGCATGGGCCGTCGCGCGCCAGGCGGTCCTCGTCGCTGAGCTGCACCGGCGCTCCGCCGGGGCGACCGTCGGCGGGGTACCGGACGAGATCGCCGTGCGCCTCGCGGTCTCCGGTCGGTCCGGGCAGCTGCTCGTGGAGCGTGCCGTCGCGCTGGACGGTGCACCGGCGGTGGCAGACGCGCTGGGCGCGGGCGTGCTGGACGTGCGCAAGGCCGAGACGCTGCTGCGGGAGACCGACCACCTGTCCACCGCGACCGCGTCGGCCGTGCAGTCCGGCGTCCTCGACCGGGCCCCCGGCCTCACGGTCCCCCAGCTGCGCGCGGCGATCCGGCGCGCCGAGCTGACCCTGGACCCCCGCGCTGCCGCGGCGCGCTGCGCCAAGGCCCGGCGTGAGCGCTGCGTCCGCCTGTCCCCGGCTCCCGACGCGATGGCGTGGGTCCACGCGTTCCTGCCCGCTGCCGACGCGCTGACCGTCATGACGGCGGTCGACGCTGTCGCGGCCGGAGGCTCGCCCCACGACGAGCGGGGCGTCGACGCCCGCAGGGCGGACGCGCTCGGCGAGATCTGCCGCCGGGTTCTGGACGCCGGGACCGGCCCGGACGGGACGCCGCTGCCGGTGCGGCACGGCCGCCGTCCGCACCTGGCGGTGACGGTCAACGCCTCGACCCTGGCCGGCCTCGACCGGACGCCAGGAGTGCTGGTCGGCTACGGCCCCATCCCGGCAGACGTCGCCCGGGAGGTCGCGCGGGATGCCGACTGGCGCGCCGTCGCCGCCGACCCTGCCACCGGCGAGATCGCCGCACGCTCGGCCCGGACGTACCGGTCCTCCCCGACCTACCGCCCCCGGCGCGACGTCGTCGAGGCCGTCGTCGACCGCGACGCCACCTGCACGTTCCCCGGCTGCCGGGTCCCGTCCACCCGCTGCGACCTGGACCACCTCGCGCCGTTCGACCCGGGGCGCCCCGCGGACGAGCAGACCACCACCGACAACCTGCACGCCCTGTGCCGCCACCACCACCTGCTCAAGACCCACGGCGGCTGGCGGCCGCACCGGGACCTCGCCACCGGCGTCACGACCTGGACGTCCCCGACGGGTCGGGTGTACCGCCGCGCGCCGGTGCAGGTTGACCTCGGGCGGGATCCGCCGGACGTGGTGTGAGGGGCAGGGTTGGCTTTGCGCGGCCCGGGCGTGGCGCGCGTCAGGGGCGCGGGCACGAGGGGTGCGACCAGATCCGGCTTGCCGACGGGCGTCGCCCCGCTCGCCCGAGGTCGAGGTCGATGTCGATGTCGACGTCGATGTCGATGTCGACGACGACCTACCGCGCGGACGCCATCCCCGCTGCCCGCGCGCGCTCGACGACCTCCGGCAGCACGGCCAGCAGTGCGTCGACGTCGGCGCGGGTCGAGGTGCGGCCGAGCGAGAGCCGGAGCGCGCCGCGGGCCACGATCGGGTCCACCCCGCACGCCAGGAGCACGTGGGAGGGCCGCGGCACGCCGGCCTGGCAGGCCGAACCCGTCGAGCAGGCGATCCCGCGGCTGTCGAGGAGGTACATCAACGAGTCGCCCTCGCAGCCGGGCAGGGTGACGTGGACGTTGCCGGGCAGGCGCGGCACGCCGTCGACGGTCGCCCCGACCTCCGGCCCCCGCAGCACGACGTCGGGCACCGCGCGCCGCAACCCGGCGACGAGCTCGTCCCGCAGGCTGGTCAGGCGCAGGGACTCCGCCGGCAGCGAGCGCACCGCGAGGTCGAGCGCGACGGCGAACGCGCGCGCCCCGGCCGCGTCGACGGTCCCCGAGCGCACCCCGCGCTCCTGCCCGCCGCCGTGCAGCACGGGCGTGAGCGCCAGCCCGCGCCGCACCACGAGCGCCCCCACACCCACCGGCCCGCCGAGCTTGTGCGCGGTCACGGTCATGGCGTCCAGGCCGCTCGCGGCGAAGTCCACCCCCAGGTGCCCGGCCGCCTGCACCGCGTCGCTGTGGACGGGCACCCCGAGGGCGCCCGCGAGCGCGACCACCTCGGCAACCGGCTGCACGGTGCCGATCTCGTTGTTCGCCCACAGGACGCTGACCAGCGCGATCTCGTCCCCGTGCGCGTCGAGCTCTGCCGCGAGCGCCGCCAGGTCCAGGCGTCCGACGGCGTCGACCGGCAGCCGCACGACATCGGCCCCCTGGCTCGCCAACCAGTCGGCGGGGTCGAGCACCGCGTGGTGCTCGACCGCCGAGACGAGCACCCGCCGTCGCCGCGGGTCGTCCGCGACGCGCGACCAGAAGATCCCCTTGACCGCGAGGTTGTCCGCCTCGGTCCCGCCGCCCGTCAGCACCACGTCGCTCGCCCGGGCACCCAGCCGCTCGGCGACGAGCTCGCGTGACTCCTCGACCACCCGGCGCGCCGCACGTCCCGGACCGTGCAGCGAGGAGGCGTTCCCGGCGCGCCCGAGCTCCTCGACCATCGCCTCGACCGCCGCGGGGTGCATCGGCGTGGTCGCCGCGTGGTCGAGGTAGGTCACGGCGCGCAGTCTACGAAACCGATGTCGCGACGACCTGGCACAATCCAGCAGTGACCTCCACCAGCCCGCGGGCCTTCAGTGGCTCGCGCCTGGCCTGGTCCGACCTGCCCCGCTCCGTGCGCCGCCGCATCGCCGAGCTCGCCGGGGCCGAGGTGGTCACCGAGCAGGTCGCCACCAACGGGTTCAGCCCGGGGTTCGCCGCCGTGCTCGAGCTCGGCGACGGCACCGAGGTGTTCGTCAAGGCCGTCTCGGCCGACCAGAACCCCGAGTCGCCGAACCTCGCGCGCGCCGAGATCCAGGTGGCCCAGGTGCTCCCCGCCGGGCTCGCGGCCCCCGCCCTGACCTGGTCGGACGACGACGGCTCCTGGGTGCTCCTCGGCTTCGAGGCCGTCCACGGCCGCAGCCCCGAGCATCCCTGGCACCCCGACGAGCTCGACCGCGTGCTGCACGCCCTGACCGACCTCGCCGAGATCGGCACCCCCGGGCCAGAGGAGCTCCGTCCCCTCGCGCAGGACATGGCGGAGCTCGCGACGGGCTGGCAGCACCTGGCGGCCCCGTCGGGTCACGACTCCCCCACCGCCCTGGTCCGCGCCGTCGACGCCGTCGGGTCCCACGGCCCGTGGCTGCACGACCACCTCGACGAGCTCCTCGCGTGGTCGGCCGACGCCGCCGCGGCCGGCGTCGGCGACACCCTCGTGCACGGCGACCTGCGCGCGGACAACGTCATGATCGGTGAGGAGCGCGTCTGGCTCATCGACTGGCCGCACGCCACCGCCGAGGGCGCACGCTGGTGGGACCTGCTCGCCATGCTGCCGTCCGTCGCCATGCAGGGGGGCGGCGACCCCGACGCGCTCTTCTGGAGCCACCCCAACGCGCGCGGCGCCGACCGGGACGCGGTCCGCGCCGTGCTCGCGGGCATCGCCGGGTACTTCGTGCACGGCGCGGTCCAGGCGCCACCGCCGGGCATCGCCAACCTGCGGCCGTTCCAGCTCGCCCAGGGCGTCGCGGCGCTCGAGTGGTTGCGTCGCTTCTGAGCGACGGCTCCCCCGGCAGCCCGGCTCAGCCCCGGAGCCGCCGGATCTCCGCCGTCGCCTGAGGCAGCACCGTGAACAGGTCCCCGACGATCCCCAGGTCGGCGATCTCGAAGATCGGCGCCTCGGGGTCGGAGTTGACGGCCACGATGGTCCCGGCCGACTGCATCCCGCCGCGGTGGTGCACCGCACCGGAAACGCCCGCACCGATGTAGAGCCGCGGCGAGACCGTCACGCCCGTCTGGCCGATCTGGGCGTCCTGGTCGATCCAGCCCTCGTCGGTCGCGACCCGGGTGGCCCCGACCGCCCCGCCGAGCGCGTCCGCGAGGTCCTCGACGGCGCTGAAGTCCCCGTCGGTGCCCCGCCCGCCCACGACGACGACCTGCGCGGCCCCGAGGTCCGGCCGGTCGGACGGCGCACGCTCGGTGCGCTCGACGAGCACCACGCGCGCGGCGCTGCCGGTGACGACGACGTCGTGCGCCACCACGGCGGGCGTGGTCGCGGCTGCGGCCGGCACGACCTCCGCCGCGTGCGGCTTGAACGCCAGCACGGCCATCGGCGTGCGCACGGTGCAGCGCGTGGTCCAGGTCCCGGCGAACACGCCCTTGGTCACCACGAGCCGCCCCTCGACCTGCTCGAGGCCGGTCGCGTCGACCACCACACCGGCCCCGGTGAGCACCCCGAGCCGCCCGGCGACCTCCTTGTTCTCGAACGAGGAGGTGAGCAGCACGGTGCCCGGTCCGACGGCCGCCGCGACGGCGGCGAGCGCCTGGGCCACGACGGGGGTCAGCCGCGGGTGGTGGTCCCCCACCGCGACGGTGTGCACCTGCTCGACCCCGGCCTCGCCGAGCGCGGCGAACGCCTCGGCCGACGGCGCGAGCGCGCCGCCCACCCACACCGCGTGCACCGGTCCGATGCCGCGGCCCAGGGACAGCAGCTCCAGGACGGCCGGGCGCAGGGCGCCAGCGTCGGTGTGGTCGAGCAGCACCAGCACGGGGGCGGTGGTCATCGTCAGTCCCTCCACGTCTTGGACATCAGCACGTCGTTCAGACCAGCTTGTTCTCGACGAGGAACGCCGCGAGCCGCAGCCCGGCGTCGCCGTCGTCGGCGATGAGCACCCGGTTCTCTCGCGCCGGGCGCGGCGTGGTGTCGACCACCTCGGTGCGCGCACCGGCCGTGCCCACGGTCGCCGGGTCGACGCCCAGGTCCGCGAGCGAGACCACCTCGACGGTCCGCTTGCGGGCCGCCATGATCCCGGCGAAGTTCGGGTACCGCGGCTCGTTGGCCGTGTCCGTCACCGACACGAGCGCCGGCATCGGCGCGGTGAGCACCTCCGACGCGTGGTCCAGCACGCGTCGCACGCGGACGACGTCGCCGTCGACCCCCACCTCGGTCGCGAGCGTCAGCTGCGGCAGGTCGAGCTCGGCGGCCAGCGCGGCGGGCAGCAACGACGTCACGCCGTCGAGCGACGCCATGCCCGTCATCACGAGGTCCACCGGGTCCCCGGTCGACGCGAGGTAGCGCACCGCCGCGGCAAGCACGCCGGCCGTGCCGAAGACGTCGGAGCCGGCCGCGGCGTCGTCGAGCACGTGCAGCGCCTGGGTCGCGCCCATCTGCAGCCCACGGCGCACCGCGTCCTCGGCGTCGTCCGGCCCGAGCGTCACGACGGCGACCTCGCCGCCGTGCTCCTCGACGAGCGCGAGAGCGGCCTCGACGGCGTTCTCGTCCAGCTCGTTGAGGGTGCCGTCGCCCTGGCCGCGGTCGACGAGACCGGAGTCGGTGAACCCCCGTTCGGACTGCAGGTCCGGCACGTGCTTGACGCAGACCACGACTCTCATCGTTCAGCTCTCCCGTCCTCGGACCCGTTCGGGCGCCCCGGGAAGGCTAGCGGGATCCCTCGCGGCGCGCCGTCGTGCACCAAGGTAAACGCTGATAGGTCACACTGTTCCGTTGTGGGACAGAACGGGCCGACGCTGCGTGCCCCTCACCGCCTGGGCGTGCACCTGGTCGGCGACGGGGTCGACGTCGCCGTGCTCGCGTCCCACGCCGACGCCGTCGAGCTGTGCCTGCTCGACCCGGCACCGCGAGCCGCGGACGGCTGGTCCGAGCGGCGCGTGCCGCTGAACGGTCCGACCCACGGCGTCTGGTCCGCCCACGTCCCGGGTGTCCGCGCCGGTCAGCGGTACGGGTTCCGTGCCCACGGTCGCTGGGACCCCGCGGGTGGGACGCGCTACAACCCCGCGAAGCTGCTCGTCGACCCCTACGCCCGCGGGCTGGACGGTGTCGAGCGCCTCGACCGCGTCGACCCCCGCAGCTACGGCCATCGGGTGGACGTCGAGGGCCGTCCGGCGGGCGGCGCGATCGAGCGCGACCGGCGTGACTCGCGCGCCCACGTGCCGCACTCGGTGGTCATCGACGACGCGTTCCCCGGCGAGCGGGTGCCCCGGCCGCACGTGCCGTGGGCCCAGACGGTGATCTACGAGGCGCACGTGCGGGGCCTGACCATGCAGCTCGCCGACGTGCCGCAGGACCTGCGCGGCACGTACGCCGGCCTGGCCCACCCGGCCACCATCGAGCACCTGCGCTCGCTCGGCGTCACCACGCTCGAGCTGCTGCCCATCCAGGCGATCGGCACCGAGCCGTGGCTGGCCCGGCGCGGGATGGTCAACTACTGGGGCTACAACACGCTGGGCTTCTTCGCCCCGCACCCTCGCTACGCGACGGCCGCCGCACAGGCGCTGGGCGCCGGCGCGGTGCTCGACGAGGTCAAGGGCATGGTCCGGCTGCTCCACGCCGCCGGCATCGAGGTGCTCCTCGACGTCGTCTACAACCACACGTGCGAGGGCGGCACGGACGGCCCGCAGCTGAGCTGGCGCGGCCTGGACCCCACGGTCTACTACCTGCACGACGGCAGCACACCCGCCCGGTTCGCCGACGTCACGGGCTGCGGCAACTCGCTCGACTTCCGGCGCCCCCGCGTGGTCCAGATGACCCTGGACTCGCTGCGGTACTGGGCCACCGAGGTGGGCGTCGACGGCTTCCGGTTCGACCTCGCGGTCACCCTCGCGCGCGACGACGACGGGTTCACGCCCAACCACCCCTTCCTCGTCGCGCTGCAGACCGACCCGGTGCTCGCCGATCGCAAGCTCGTCGTCGAGCCGTGGGACGTCGGCCCCGGCGGCTGGCGCACCGGCGCGTTCCCCGCCCCGCTGTCGGAGTGGAACGACCGCTTCCGCAACGCCGCCCGCACGTTCTGGCTGGGCGACCCGGCCGAGGCCGCCCACGGACGCCCCGGTCACGGGGTGCGCGACCTCGCCACCCGACTGGCCGGCAGCGCCGACCTGTTCGGCTACAGCGACCCGCCGCTCATGCGCGGCGTGGACGCGGCGATCAACTACGTGACGGCGCACGACGGCTTCACGCTCGCCGACCTCGTCGCCTACGAGCACAAGCACAACGCCGCGAACGGCGAGCACAACCGCGACGGCACGGACGACAACCGCGCCTGGAACCACGGCATCGAGGGGCCCGTGCGCGACGCGGGCGTCGGCATGGAGATCCTGCCCCTGCGTCGGCGCTCGATGCGCAACCTGCTGGGCACCCTCCTGCTGGCGGCCGGCGTGCCGATGCTCACCGCGGGCGACGAGATGGGCCGCACGCAGCGCGGCAACAACAACGCGTACACCCAGGACAACGAGACGTCGTGGATGCGCTGGGAGCGCGAGACGTGGCGCGAGGACCTGCTCGCCACGACCCGGTACCTGCTCCGCCTGCGCCGCGAGCTGCCCGCCCTGCAGACGTCCGCCTTCTACCTCGGCCAGCCGCGCCCCGGTCAGGACCGCCCGGACCTGGACTGGCGCACCGCAGAGGGCCGCGCGTTCGAGCAGCACCAGTGGCACGACCCCGCCGTCCGCACGCTGCAGATGGTGCGCACCGCACCGGACGGCTCGCAGGTGCTCATGGTCATCAACGGCAAGCTGGACCCCGTCGAGGTGACCCTGCCCGAGGGCCCGACGCGGCGCTGGGAGCTGCTGTGGGACTCGACGTGCGAGCACCCGGACGAGATCACGGCGCCGGGCAGCCCCCTGACCAACGGCGGCGGCCACCCCGCACCCGGCAGCCGTATGACCGTCGAGCCGTTGACGCTGCGGGTCTACGTCGCGCGCTGAACGCCGACTCGCCGCGACGAACGTCCCGCACCGGGTGCACGGCGGGCCTCCGCATCGGTAGGTTCGGCCTGTGACGCCACCGCCGCCGCCCGCACCGTCTCGTCCCACCCCGCCCCCGGGCGGCAAGCCCCGACGGTCGACGGGCCCCGCCCGTTCGAAGCCCGTCGCGCCGGGCCCCGCCGCGGTGACGTCGGGCGCGGCGCCGGCGGGCGAGGTGTCGTCAGCCGACGCGCCACCGGCCGACGTGGCACCCGCCGACGTGGCACCCGCCGCCGTGGCCCCCGCCGCCGTGAACGCGCAGCCCGCCACCCCCGTGGCCCCGCCGCGGCTCTCCGTCGGCCGCATCCCCGTCGTCGACGTGCAGCCCGTGCTCGAGGGCGGCCGATGGCCGGCGAAGGCCGTCGTGGGCGAGGCCGTCGAGGTGACCGCGACCGTCTTCCGGGAGGGGCACGACGCCGTCGCCGCGACAGCCGTGCTCGTCGCGCCGGACGGGCGGGTGCACGCCGCCGTGCGGATGGACGTCGTCAACAAGGGCCTGGACTCCTACCGCGCCGACCTCGTGCCGGACCGCGTCGGGCACTGGACGTTCCGCGTCGAGGGCTGGTCCGACCCGTACGCCACCTGGGCGCACGACGCGGCCATCAAGGTGGACGCCGGGGTCGACGTCGAGCTCATGCTCAAGGAGGGTGCTGCGCTCCTGGGGCGCGCGGCAGAGCGCGAGGGCGTCGACGCCGGCGCGGCCCGCATGCTCCGCGAGGCCGTCGCCGGCCTGCGCGACACCCACCGGCCCGCCAAGGACCGGCTGGCCGCCGGCCTGTCGACGCACGTGCGGCACGCGCTGGCCGACCACCCCCTGCGCGAGCACGTCAGCGCGTCGCCCGACCACCCGCTCGTCGTCCAGCGCACCACGGCGCTCGTCGGCTCCTGGTACGAGATCTTCCCTCGCTCCGAGGGTGCGACGTACGACGCCGAGACGAGGACGTGGACCACCGGCACGCTCCGCACGGCGGCGGAGCGCATCCCGGCGATCGCCTCGATGGGCTTCGACGTGCTCTACCTCACGCCCATCCACCCCATCGGCACCACGCACCGCAAGGGGCGCAACAACTCGCTGCACACCGAGCCCGGTGACCCCGGCTCGCCGTACGCGATCGGCTCGGCCGACGGCGGGCACGACGCCATCCACCCCGAGCTGGGCACGTTCGAGGACTTCGACGCGTTCGTGGCCACGGCGCGGGCGCACGGCATGGAGGTCGCCCTCGACCTCGCCCTGCAGTGCTCGCCGGACCACCCGTGGGTCGCCACCCACCCGGAGTGGTTCACCACCCGGGTCGACGGGACGATCGCCTACGCCGAGAACCCGCCGAAGAAGTACCAGGACATCTACCCGCTCAACTTCGACAACGACCCCGAGGGCATCTACGTCGAGATGCGCCGCGTGCTCCAGGTGTGGATCGACCACGGCGTGACGGCGTTCCGGGTGGACAACCCGCACACCAAGCCCCTGGTGTTCTGGGAGCGGATCATCGCCGACGTCAACGCCGCCCACCCCGACGTCCTCTTCCTCGCCGAGGCGTTCACCCGACCGCCGATGATGCACACGCTCGCCAAGATCGGCTTCCACCAGTCGTACTCGTACTTCGCGTGGCGCAACACCAAGGACCTCATCGCGGAGTACCTCGAGGAGGTCTCCGGCCCGGCGGCCGCGTACATGCGCCCGAGCTTCTGGCCGACGACGCACGACATCCTCACGCCGTACATGCAGCACGGCGGCCCGCCGGCCTTCGCGATCCGGGCCATCCTCGCCGCGACCGGCTCGCCGACCTGGGGCATCTACACGGGCTACGAGCTCGTCGAGAGCGTGCCCCGGCCGGGCGCGGAGGAGCAGATCGACAACGAGAAGTACGAGTTCAAGGCACGCGACTGGGTCGCGGCCCAGAAGACGGGCCTGCCCGACCTGCTGACCCGCCTCAACGCGATCCGTCGCGAGCACCCCGCGCTGCAGCGCCTGCGCGGGCTGACCGTCCACCCGACCGAGAACGACGCGATCCTCGCGTTCTCCCGGCGCGTCACGGCGGCGCAGTCGCCGGACGGCCGCGCCGACACCGTGCTCGTCATCCTCACCACGGACCCGCACAACATCCGCGAGGGCGTCGTGCACCTGGACCTCGAGGCGCTGGGCGTCGCGGCGCCGGCCGACCCCGACGCGAGGGCGTTCCACGCCTACGACCTGCTCTCGGGCGCGGTCTACGGCTGGGGCGCCAACCCGTACGTGCGCCTCGACCCCTGGCACAACGCCGCGCACGTCATCGGGGTGCGCACGCTGTGAGCCCCGACCGCCCCCAGCAGCCGGTCCCGGTCGACACCGGGACGCTGCGCGCCGTCGACCCCGTGCGCGCGCTGCCGCCCCGGCCCCAGGCGACGGCCCACCTGCCGGCGCAGGTCCCGCGCGGGCTGTCGGACGACCCGGACTGGTACAAGACGGCCGTCTTCTACGAGGTCATGCTGCGCTGCTTCGCGGACTCCACCGGTGCGGGCTCCGGGGACCTGCGCGGCCTCATCGACCGGCTCGACTACCTGCAGTGGCTGGGTGTCGACTGCCTGTGGCTGCCGCCGTTCTACCCGTCGCCGCTGCGCGACGGCGGCTACGACGTGGCGGACTACACGTCCATCGCGGCCCAGTACGGCACGGTGGCGGACTTCGCCGAGCTCATCGAGCAGGCGCACGCGCGCGGCATCCGCCTGGTCATCGACCTGGTGATGAACCACACCAGCGACGCCCACCCGTGGTTCCAGGCGTCGCGCTCGGACCCGGCGGGTCCGTACGGCGACTTCTACGTGTGGAGCGACGACGCCACGCGCTACCAGGACGCACGGATCATCTTCGTCGACACCGAGACGTCCAACTGGACGTTCGACCCCGTCCGTCGGCAGTACTTCTGGCACCGGTTCTTCGGCCACCAGCCGGACCTCAACTTCGAGAACCCGTACGTCGTCGAGGCGATGAAGGACGTCGCCCGGTTCTGGCTCGGCCTCGGCGTCGACGGGTTCCGCCTCGACGCCGTGCCCTACCTCTTCGAGGAGGAGGGCACCAACTGCGAGAACCTGCCGCGCACGCACGACTTCCTGCGCGACATGCGGTCGATGGTCGACGCGGAGTTCCCCGGCCGGATCATGCTCGCCGAGGCCAACCAGTGGCCCGAGGACGTCGCGCCGTACTACGGCACCGACGACGCTCCCGAGTGTCACATGTGCTTCCACTTCCCCGTGATGCCGCGCATCTACTACGCGATCAAGGACCAGCGCGGGACCTCGGTCGTCGACATCCTCGCCGACACCCCCGCCATCCCCCCGGCCGCCCAGTGGGGGACCTTCCTGCGCAACC
Organism: Actinotalea sp.; assembly: GCF_035443605.1. Taxonomy (NCBI): domain Bacteria; kingdom Bacillati; phylum Actinomycetota; class Actinomycetes; order Micrococcales; family Cellulomonadaceae; genus Actinotalea; species Actinotalea sp. The sequence continues at coordinate 23,223 of NZ_DAORSQ010000023.1, forward strand.
ACGACGAGCTCACGCTCGAGATGGTCTCGACGGAGGAGCGCGCCTCGATGTACGGGTGGTACGCCCCGGACCCCCGGATGCGCGCCAACGTCGGCATCCGGCGTCGCCTGGCCCCGCTGCTGGACAACTCCCGGGCCGAGATCGAGCTGGCCCATGCGCTGCTGCTGTCCCTGCCGGGCAGCCCGTGCCTGTACTACGGCGACGAGATCGGCATGGGCGACAACATCTGGCTGCCGGACCGCGACGCGGTGCGCACCCCGATGCAGTGGACCCCGGACCGCAACGCCGGCTTCTCCACGGCCGACCCCGGCAAGCTCTACCTGCCCGTCGTGCAGTCCCTCGTGCACCACCACACGGCGGTCAACGTCGAGTCGCAGCTGGCCCAGCCTGCCTCCCTGCTGCACTGGGTGCACGGGATGCTCGCGGTCCGCCGCCGCCACCCGGTGTTCGGCACGGGCGACTTCCTCGCGGTGACCAGCGACACCGACGCCGTGCTGGCCTACCTGCGGCGCTCGCCGGACGAGACGGTGCTCTGCGTGACGAACCTCGCGTCCACGCCACGCGCCGCCGTGCTGGCGCTGCCTGGCCTGGCCGGGCACGGGCTGCAGGACGTCTTCGGCGGCAGCGGGTTCGGCCGGGTCGGCGATGACGGGCGGCTGGCCGTCACGCTCGGCTCCCGCACCTTCTACTGGCTCACCGTCACTCCGCCGGCCGCGAGCTGAGGAGCGCCATGGCCCCCGACTCGACCGCCGGCCCGGTGCTCGGCTCCGCCGTGGCGGACGACGACGTCCTGGCCGTGCTGCGCGGGTGGCTGCCGGCGCAGCGCTGGTACCCCGTCAAGGGCTCCGGCGGGGACCTCGCGCGCGTGGCCGTGGTGCCGCTGGTCGACCCGCTGGGCGAGGCCGTGGTGGGTCTGCACCTGTTCGGCCTGCCCGCCGGCGGGGTGCTGCAGGTGCCGGTCGTGCTGCGCGCGGCCGACGCCGAGCGGCCGACCGGCCCGGCGCACGTCGGCACGGTGGCCCGCCCCGGCGGGGCGCTGGTGGTGCTCGACGGCTGCCAGGACCCGGCCTTCCTGCGGGCCTGGCTCGCGGCAGCGCACCACGACGTCCCCGTGCCGGACGTCGACCTGGCGGCGCCCGGCGCCGTGCGCGGCCTGGGCGGCGAGCAGTCGAACACCTCTGTGCTGCTGCCCACCCTGCCCACCCCGGCGATCCTCAAGGTGTTCCGGGCGGTGAGCCCCGGCGCCAACCCCGACGTCGAGGTGCCGCTCGCCCTGCACCACGCGGGCTGGGGCGGCGTGCCGCGCCCGCTGGCCTGGCTCGAGGGCCGGTGGCCCGACGCCCGCGAGCCCGACGGCCTGGCGAGCGGGCACCTCGGCGTGCTCAGCGAGCTGGTGCTGGGCGCGCAGGACGGCTTCGAGCTCGCGTGCCGCCTCGCCGCGCAGCACACCGACCTGGGCGACCTCGCCCTCGACCTCGGCCGCACCACGGCCCAGATGCACACGGCGCTGCGGACCGCGCTCCCGGTGCCGGACGCCGACCTCCCCGCCGATGCCGCGGCCGTCGTCGCGATGCTGCGCAGCCGGGCGGCCGCGGCCGAGGCCGTCGCCCCGGTGCTCGCCGAGCGGGCAGCGGGGATCGAGGCCGTGCTGAGCGCCGTCGGCCGCGTGGGGGCGCTGCCACCCGTGCAGCGCGTGCACGGCGACTACCACCTGGGCCAGGTGCTGCGAGCCCCGGACCGCTGGGCCGTCCTCGACTTCGAGGGCGAGCCCCAGGCCACCGCGGCCGAGCGCGCCCGGCCGGACCTCGCGCTGCGGGACCTGGCCGGCATGCTCCGCTCGGTGGACTACGCCGCGGCCGTGGGCGGGGCAAGGCCCGGCTGGGCGGACCTCGCGCGGGCACGGCTCGTCGAGGGCTACCGGGAGCAGCTCGCGACGGACGACGCGGCGACCGCGGTGACCGCAGCGGCCGCCGGCGTCCTGCTGCGCGCGCTCGAGCTCGACAAGGCGCTCTACGAGGTCGTCTACGAGGTGCGCAACCGCCCGGACTGGGTCGACATCCCGCTCGGGGCCGTCGACCACCTCCTCGCCGGGGACCGCTGAGCCGCCTGCCGCGCCGCCGGGCACGCCCACCGCCCTGGCGTCGGCACCCGTGACGATCTCGTGACGTGTCCTTGGTGCGCCACGCTGGCGGTCATGGCAGGGTAAGGGCCATGACGACGACGTCCGCACCGCCCCCTGCCGCGACCCCACGCCCGGTGTTCACCGAGGAGCTCGACGTGATCGCCGCGGGGACCCATCAGGACCCCCACCGCATCCTCGGGGCCCATCTCGACGGCGACGTCGTGACGTTCCGGACGCTGCGTCCCCTCGCGGACCGCGTCGTCATCGTCACGCCGGACGGCGACGTCGAGGCCGCCCACGAGCACCAGGGCGTCTGGGTCGCCGCGACCACCGCGACCGCCGTGCCCGACTACCGCCTCCAGGTGACGTACGGCGACGTCACCACCACGACGGACGACCCGTACCGCTTCCTGCCGAGCCTCGGCGACGTGGACCTGCACCTCATCCGCGAGGGCCGCCACGAGGAGCTCTGGACCGTCCTGGGCGCCAACGTCCGGCGATACCCGAGCGCGCTCGGCGACGTCACCGGCACCGCGTTCGCCGTCTGGGCGCCCAACGCGCGCGCCGTGCGCGTCATCGGCGACTTCAACCACTGGCAGGGCGCCGCGCACGCGATGCGCAGCCTCGGCGACTCGGGCGTCTGGGAGCTGTTCATCCCGGGCGTGGGCGCCGGCACGCGCTACAAGCTCGAGATCCTCACGCCGGACGGCTCGTGGCGGCAGAAGGCCGATCCCATGGCCCAGGGCACCGAGGTCCCGCCGGCCACCGCGTCCGTGGTGGTGGAGTCGGGCCACACCTGGAGCGACGACGCGTGGATCGCGCGGCGCAGCCACAGCGACCCGCACAGCGGCCCGATGAGCACCTACGAGGTGCACCTCGGCTCGTGGCGGCCCGGGCTGACCTACCGTGAGCTCGCCGACCAGCTCACCGAGTACGTCGTGCAGATGGGCTTCACCCACGTCGAGCTCATGCCCGTCGCCGAGCACCCGTTCGGCGGGTCCTGGGGCTACCAGGTCAGCTCGTACTACGCGCCGACCTCCCGGTTCGGCCACCCCGACGACTTCCGGCTGCTCGTCGACCGGCTGCACCAGGCCGGCGTGGGCGTGCTCCTCGACTGGGTCCCGGCGCACTTCCCCAAGGACGAGTGGGCGCTGGGCCGCTTCGACGGCACCCCGCTCTACGAGCACCCGGACCCGCTGCTCGGCGAGCACACCGACTGGGGCACCTACATCTTCAACTTCGGCCGCAACGAGGTGCGCAACTTCCTCGTGGCCAACGCGACCTACTGGCTCGAGGAGTTCCACATCGACGGCCTGCGGGTCGACGCCGTGGCCTCGATGCTCTACCTCGACTACTCGCGCAGCCACGGTCAGTGGCGGCCCAACATCCACGGCGGGCGCGAGAACCTCGAGGCGATCCGCTTCATCCAGGAGGCCAACGCGACGGCCTACCGCCGCACCCCGGGGATCATGATGATCGCCGAGGAGTCGACGGCGTGGCCCGGTGTCACCCAGCCCACCGACGCCGGCGGCCTGGGGTACGGCCTGAAGTGGAACATGGGCTGGATGAACGACACCCTGCGCTACCTGGCGGAGGAGCCCATCAACCGGCGCTACCACCACAACGAGATCACGTTCTCGCTGGTGTACGCGTTCTCCGAGCACTTCGTGCTGCCGCTGAGCCACGACGAGGTGGTGCACGGCAAGGGCTCGCTCATCCACAAGATGCCCGGCGACCACTGGCAGCAGGCGGCCGGCCTGCGCACCCTGCTCGCGTACCAGTGGACCCACCCGGGCAAGCAGCTGATCTTCCAGGGCTGCGAGTTCGGCCAGACCACGGAGTGGAACGAGGGCGAGAGCATCGACTGGCGCCTGCTCGAGTTCTCGACCCACCAGGGCATCGCCAAGGTGGTCCGTGACCTCAACCGGCTGTACCGCGACGAGCCGGCGCTCTGGACGCTCGACAAGGACCCCGCCGGGTTCGAGTGGATCGACTCCCAGGACGCCGGGCACAACGTGCTCTCGTTCATCCGCCGGGACGGGCAGGGCCGGATGGCGGCCGTCGTCATCAACTTCGCCGGCACGACGCACGAGGGCTACCGCCTCGGGCTGCCCGGCGGCGGGTGGTGGCGCGAGGCGCTCAACACCGATGCCGAGGTCTACGGCGGCTCCGGGGTCGGCAACCTGGGCCGGATCGAGGCTCAGGCGTCGCCGCACCACGCGCAGCCGTTCTCGGCGAGCGTTCGGGTGCCCCCGCTCGGCGCGATGATCCTCATCCCCGAGGGTCAGTAGCGGCACGTCGCGGCCGGCGACGGCCCCGCTGGGCTGCGAACGCACGAGGCCCCGGTCATGGCGACCGGGGCCTCGTCGTGCTGGGGCTCAGTACAGGGCGCTGGCCAGCGCCCTGCGCGCTGCGAGCACGCGCGGGTCGGTGTCCCCGACGACGGCGAACAGGGCGATGAGGCGCACGCGGGTGGCCTCGCGCTCGGGCCCGGCGGTGACGCGCACCAGGGCCACCAGCCGGGCGTAGGCATCCTCGACGAGCCCGCCGAGCAGCTCCAGGTCCGCGGCCGCCAGCTGCGCCTCGACGTCCCGCGGAGCCGCCTCGGCCGCCGCCATCGCGGTGGCCGGGTCGAGGTCCCGCGTGCGTCGGAGCAGCTCGACCTGGGCCAGCCCGGCCTGGGCGTCGGCGTCGCGCGGGTTCTCGGCGATGGCCTGCGTGTAGGCGGCCACCGCCGCATCGAGGTCGTCGCGCTCGATCGCGTCGTAGGCGGCCTGGTGCAGCGGGGGCAGGGGCGGCTCGGCCGGCTCCTCCTCGGCGGGCGGCGCACCGACGGCGACGGTCCCGGTCACCCCGTTGGCAGCCGCGG